>JAZDPD010000240.1:0-2569 GCA_043798045.1 Candidatus Omnitrophota bacterium
GATCAGATGGACCAGGCTGGTTTCGAGTCCTTAGAATTTTTTGTCGGTCTCATGTTTAAGAAGTATGTCCGCGACCTCAAGGAGAATCCCTGGGAATGGGTCCGCGAAGGCACAAAACGCTTCAAGAAAACTCGCCTGCGCTATCATGGCGGCACTCACAGTGGATTTATAAAGATACCGCACTGCATCTTGCTGCTCCTCTTTCAACGGCTTGTCTCCTACGGGATTACGCTAACCCGAACATCGGAATACTGGAATGACTTCAGCGCCTTCAAAGAAGAAATCGACGACCAGAAGAAAACCGGCGTGGATGTAGTACTGAATGTCACTTACTCAGAGTCACCCCGCCATACGGACGAATATTTCGCACGAAAAACAAGGGAAGCCGCGGCCACCAATCCATGGCGCATTTGTCTCAAAGATGTCGGCGGCCTTCTGACACCAGAGAGGGCGCGAACAGTCATCCCAATAGTTTTAAAAAATGCAGGCGATATCCCCGTTGAATTTCATGCGCACTGTAGCAGCGGCCAAGCGCCTCTATGTTACCTTGAAGGTGTCAAACTTGGCCTGAGCATACTTCACACGGCCATACCGCCGCTGGCCAATGGCACCTCACAACCATCCATCTTCAACATTGCAAAGAACCTCCATCTCCTGGGTCACATGCCCATGGTGGATTTGAAACCGCTTGAAGCGGTGGAGAGACACTTCACCGCTGTCGCCAAGAAAGATGGTCTGCCTATCGGCAGGCCGGTTGAATATGACTATTCTCAATATATGCATCAGATCCCGGGCGGCATGATGTCCAACCTGCGACATCAGCTCAAAATCGCCGGGATGGAACAAAAGATGGAAGAAGTGATGGAAGAAACGATTCACGTTCGCAGGGATTTTGGCTACCCTATTATGGTCACACCGCTTTCCCAGTTTGTTGGCACTCAAGCAGCCATCAATGTAATCGTCGGGGAGAGGTACAAAGAAGTTCCCGACCAAATAATTCAATACGCATTAGGTTTCTGGGGTAAAGAGGCTCCGGAAGTCATGGATCCCAACATCAAGGATAAGATCCTAAGCCGAACAGGCGCAAAAGAGTGGATCAAATGGGAACCGCCGGAACCTTCCCTCGAGGAAGTTCGGAAAAAATTTGGCGCAAATATTTCCGATGAGGATCTGATACTACGGTACTTTGCAGGCGACGAATTTGTCAATGCCCTGCCGGACGGCGGCAGGCCACGCGAATGCCTGGATGCGGGGCAGTCGCTCGTGAAGTTAATCGAACAACTTGCGAAGCAAAAAGAAACCACTCAAATTTACATTAAACGGCCAGATTTCTTGATTAGAATGGGAAGGCGAGCTGTTAAAGAGAATGCATGAAACTTGCCTGTTTCACATTTCCCACCAGTGAACCAACATTGTTGGTGAGCAATATTTGAAAAGAGTCGTTTCAATCCTTGTCAGGCAAGGCAGAGAACATGGTCCTAAGTCTTGCCGCTTTTCAAGGCCATCAACAAGGTCGGTGTATGACGGTGTTTTTAAGGAGGTGGATGCCATTTCCATTCAGCACACCTGGTATCGTGATGATGACCAAGAGGTTCATTACGTGGGTTTTCTTGTAATTGATGGCGATGGCAATTCACTATCATACATTTGAATTTATTCATGATGCAACTGTCAATGGCCATTTTTAGGTACTAGCAGGTTGTTAAAAAACTCTTGCATATGAAGTGGTAATTAAGTCCGTTTTGTGTTAGGAATCTATGCATAACATTTTTTTGAGATTACAGGAGATAATTATGCGTGGGTTAGAGGATAGGAACGATGCTCTTTTCATTTACGTCTCACCGGAATCTTTTTGTTCCTGATGATTATCCCCTTCGTCCAATACGGTTGATGGCCGATAAAGCATCGGCTTCCCTCTCCAAAAAATTTGAACTGATGTTTTTCCTTACAGACCGTCCGTCGGTACCTCTGGAGATGCTGTTGAAGTCGTTGCTTCTGCAGATTCTCTATTCCATCCGAAGCAACCGGCTATTGGTTGAGCAACTCGGTTATAACATCCTCTATCGTTTGTTTCTGGGATTGTCGCTGGATGATAAAGTATGGGATCGCTGCACGTTTTCACAGAATCAGGAACGGCTGATCGGAACCGACATTGCCGTGCAGTTTCTCCAGCGCGTCATCAAGCAGGCAAAGATGGCGCAATTGTTATCGAAGGAGCACTTCAGCGTTGATGGTACGCTTATCGAAGCTTGGGCATCAACAAAGAGTTCCCAACCCAGAGATGGCGGACCAAGGAACGGGGTGGGCTGGAATGAGGCGGTTGACTTTCATGGCAAGGCTCTTAGGAACGACACGCACGCTTCGGTGACCGATCCTGACGCCCGTTCATGCCTTAAGGGCAAAGAATCAAAGCTGTGTTATATGGGTCATGTCTTCATGGATTAAACATAAAGGAGGTGTAATCAAATGACTGTGGCTTCACAACAAGCTCGTAAAAAAAAGATTGATGCTATCTTTACCATCGCGATTATTGTGTTTTTTGCGGTACTTTTGGTGATGTCCTTCTCAC
>JAZDPD010000255.1:0-3295 GCA_043798045.1 Candidatus Omnitrophota bacterium
GGCGTATAGAACAAATCTTGCGGCAACTCAGGAATAACAACCAGGACGTCGCGAACGGCTTGGTTAAGAGCTGACGCCTTATCGGCTTCCGCATTGAGGGTTTCAGCTATTAAACCGCCTCTGATAATATTATCTTCCGACCTTTTTTCCATACCGAAAGGCAGTTTCTCGCGAGTCCCGACACCCTTTAAGATCAGCGAAGATTTTCTCTGCGATGGAACAGGCTGTATTGCTATCGAACGATTATGCAAATCTCCCGTACTATCACTAACATAAAGGTTGTTTTCTTTAACCGGCACGAGATATATTTCTTTTCCGGCAAATGCTACAGAAGATTCCGGATTAACTATTTTCAAATCGATTAAAGATTGCGCGAATCCCGGATGATCCTTCAACGGCACAACAATGCCCTGTTCGATCTTTTCCGCTAACAACCTCTTATCAAAAACGCGGTCAATTTCCACTAAAGCAAAAATGCTATCCGGAGCGTGCATCTTTGATCCCTCAAGAACAACATTTAATTCCTGCGGACTCTCAAGCGCCTTGAGAGGCGATGAGAAAACTTCAGCCGCCATAGGACTGACGTTGATGTCCTGCGACAGATTATTATAAGGTAAAATAAGAGATGGGATTGTTTCGTCGCTTACGCTCCTCACAATGACAGGCACCACTGGCTGATTACTGGTGATGGTAACTGGTGACGTTAATGATGATAACTGAAGCGCCTGCGGCATATCAAGCTGGGCAATCCTGTAGTTTTGCAACTGTTCAGATGGAATCGTGACCATCCTCAATGTGTTGCGTCCTTCATTGACAGTAAGGGCATGAACAACGTTCTTCTCATGATCAACACCGAAAACATGCAAAGGCTTAGTGTTATTGGCCGGGACTAGAATAGTATTGATAGCAATGTTATCCCTTGTCGCCGGAATAAAGCGATCCTGAGGCAGATTGCTGATATTCTGTGATAACGCCCTCATACTCTCAGGGCTAATAACAGGAGAAGATAATGGTGTTAAATCAATAACTTTATAATCATTAAATTTTTGTTCTGGAATATTAACAAGGACTGTCTTTTGCTGTGCTCTCGGATTGATGGCAACGGCTTGGATCTTTTCAGGCGCCACAGAATGAACAACCATGACTTGTGAAGAATCATTGGCTTTCTGAATGATTGCTCCGCGTGTTATATTCAGTTTCGTTGCCGGCTGAATTTTTTCAACGGGCACTGTCTGAGTCATCTTGGCAATCTTTTGCAATGGCTCAGAAGTCTTTACCGCGAGAGCTCCTTGCGCTAAATCAACAACATAGACGATATTCCTGCCTTCTTTAATAGGTATGAGCTGGCCCACTTGAGCAAGCTGTTGTAAATCATTACGGGCTGTACGAGCCTGGATTGTGATGCCCTGCGCCTGCAGCTTTTGCTGATACTGAACCGGGGTTACAACACCTGACTCCTGAACGATACGCAAGGCCTCCTGCTGCCTATTTTGCATCGATGGCAATGATGCCTGTGGTACGGCCGGCATTGTTTGCAATTGAAGCAATTGCAGTTCTGGAACTTGCGCGTTCGTTGTAAAACCTGTGATACCCCCTTCGTTGAACCTTCTTACGGGTGAAGACAATATAGCCGGGATTTCTACGTTTGCCGCCTGCGGCATAACCAGCTGCGAAACCATATCACGCGTTAACGGGCTTGAGAATCCGCCAAACGAAACCGTCGGATTAAACATCATGGACGACTTTTCAAGCAATTGCTGCATAGGGACCAATTTGACGCCAAACGGATCCTCCTGTGGTGTCAAACGCTGAGGCTGAATAACAAGCGGGGCCTGCGGCAACAATGGGCTCACTTCCGCCATATACCTGCGCGACAACTCCTGCACAAAAGGATCAAATTTGATATCATTAACATTCAATCCCGCGGCTTTCACTTCATCCATCATCTTAAAGCTTAATTTCAAAAGAACGTCATAATCCAAATCCATGCCCTGTTCATACGCCTTGACTTCTAAGAGCGCCAATTGAGCCCTTGCGGCCACATGGCTATCAGATGTACTGACTGTGCCAAATTGCGCCATATCTTTCTGGGCTTCTGTTAAAGATTCTTGATAACCCATGAAATCTTGTACCGTCGCCGTTATTCCAGGTTGCTGTATGTCCTGCAAACCACAACCCAAAGCAAAATCACCTATCAACTCATGCAATACATCAACATCTTCTCCGGTCGTTAATCCTTTCTGATGTAAAACACTATGTGTTAATTCGTGCCATAATAAAGCTCTAAATACTTTTCTGCTATTTGCCCTGCCCACTGCCTGTTCCATGCTCTTTACATAGTCCTCCCCAACTTCAAAATGAGAGGTTAGGCCATTGGACAATTGCGGATAAAAAGTCGCTCTATTCATTCCCTCAACCAATATAGGCTGCCATTCTCTTTTAGGCAAAGATGCTAATTCAGCCAACTGGGCCAAAACAAGAGCATTATCCATTTTCAACAACTCGTTTCGCTGTTCCTTTGGGAAACTCAACAATGTCGTTATATCAACATTGGCGCCTTGCGCCGGCATAGACACGGCAGGAAATGCCCTGTCAACATCCATCCATTTGAGAGCATTAGAGATCGTTATCGTCTGATGAACAGTTTGTAAAACAGGCCTCAAGCTCTGAAGGCCATCCACGGCCCCAATATCAACCAAAGCATCGATAGCCAGATCCCGGCTGGCTTCATCACCTGTCTTTACCATAGGAATAAGCCTGTCCTGATGCTGTGTTAAAACATCCAGGCCCATCTTAACGCCGTTGGCCTTTAAAATAGTAACAGCATCTCTGCGTAAAACGGGATCCAAATCATTATCGCCAAATAAAGTTCCTACTTGCGTATATACCCTGCCCAGATCACTTTCAAGCGCGTTTCTTTTTTGCTCAAGTTCCGCTTCAGAAGAACCAGAGCGCGACCCAAGCATAGAAATCTTCATGTGATAGTTAGAAATAATGGCTTTTTGAGCCTCAAAAATATCCCTTCTGACTTCCAGAGGAATGGATTGATCTTTAACAAAACCAGCGATATCGCCTAAGGCCAGCTTGTTATCAACAAACATCATCGTTGCCATATCAGTGCGTATTTGCGGCAAAACAGCCTGATCCACCAAAAGCGGCTTTAAAGCTGTATGATCTTCACTTTCTACCAAGCATCTTGTTATTTGCGTCTGCAGAAAAGGCATCATGTCAAATTGTGAATCCTGTATTTTCAAAATATTAACCAGATCCTTTTTGTGTGGCGCAACCAAAGCCG
>JAZDPD010000025.1:0-6566 GCA_043798045.1 Candidatus Omnitrophota bacterium
TGGCTTGCTGTTGAATCTTGTCTGTCACCCAACCGGCTTTTTTATTAACCTGAACATCGAACCTGTTATTAATATTTCTGTTTATCTGACTGGTGACAAGCTCCTGCACACATGGTTCATTCAAGAACTCACGGGAAGTGCATGTGCGTGGAATATTGATCGTAGAACCTAATTGATCAAAATTATCCCTGTACTCGGGAGATGAGGCCGCCAGGATAAAGGGATTAAGGCAAAACTTATACTCTCCACTCTTGAATTTATCCTCGTAAGACCCGCCTGGCCGGCTATAACTGAAAAAAGTTTTGATATCACCACCATAAAGAACAGTGCCGTTTTCATCACTCATGAAACATCGTGTGCCCGGCTCAAATAAAAAGCTTACCCATTGGCCGTCAGGCGCCGTATACGTGGCCATCAAAACTTTAACTTTATCCTTTTGAGAGAGGCTCCAGCCATCCCCTGGAATCCCCTGTGCCTTGATGGATTGCAAATATCCCTTGGGATCATCGACGCTGTAAGTTGCAGCATAAAGCGGCGATATCCCCGTCCAGCCAGAGAAAATCATCAAAAATGCCAACAACTTGAATTTCACCATGTCATTCCCCAGCCATAAAAAATCTTCCCGTTAAAGCATGTCGAGAAAGAGTATTTCAAACCTTTAGTAAAGAAAACCGAACATATATAGCGGAACCTTATGTCCAACCCCGATTTCTATCCGGTCTGCCGCCACATACGCGTTCTTGATATTTTTAACCTGATCAAACCCTTTGCCTTTTCCGCCGATCTCAACCGTATACTTATCACTGATCATAAAATCACTGTCGGCACTGGCTGATATCTTATAAACATCCTTTAACTGATTTACAAAGAACGTCTCTCTTAAAGCCCCCTGATCACTTTCTGCCAAAAGTTGATGGTGTAAAACACCCAGTAAATTCGGATTTTGAATATAAGCTTTTTGCGGTTTACGCGCCAGAACATACCCTTTGCCGCCGGGGCGTAAACACGAAATAAGTCCGGCACCTTCCAAATATTCCAAATAGGCGTAAACATACTCTTTGGATAATCCCAGATCACGACTCATTTTCTCAATATTAACCGTAAATGACCCCGATGTCGCAATCAGCCACAACATTTTCTTGAGAATAAGGATGTTAGAGCGCTTGAGATTCCCCATAGCCGCCACATCTTCATAGAGTACTTTTTCGATAATGGTCAGCATTTTGGCATAATAAGTCGCATCTCCTTCTTCAAAGAAGGGATAATATCCCGCCGACAAATATCTTTTGAAATGTTTCAATACTGAAATCCCGGACAAAACCTTCCCTGCCACAGCCACGTGATCTGCAAAAACCCTCTCGAGCGTCATGACAGGCACAGTGATCTTTTCTTTCAACATCAAATATTCCCGGAAAGAAAGCCCCCGCAGACTGTAATAAGCCAGTCGACGGGAAAGATCCACCTTGCCTTCCTGCAGCACCAAAGAGGAACTTCCCGAAACAAGCACTTTCTTCTTCTTGAATACATCAATGATGCTTTTAAGTTCGGACTGCCACCGGGGATGTTTATGCACCTCATCAATGATCAGCGCCTCCCCGCCATACTGAAAATATTCCTTGGCTATCTGAAAGAGGCCATAAGCCGCCACTTCAACATTATCAGCCGAAACATAAAGGCACTTTTCAACATGTTGATAGACTTCATGATAATGCTGCAGCAATAACGTGGTTTTCCCCGTACCACGCGGGCCCATGATGCAGATCGCCTGGGAATTCCAATCAATCTGGTTATAAAGATATCGCTTAAACACCAACGGGGTATCTTCAACCACCTTATGATGAGAAAAAAATAATTCATCCAACATCATCAAGCCTCCAGCACACGATTAATAGCCATGTGAAGTATACGATAATATTGATAAACCGTCAAGTATAGTCTACGGTATTGGGGTCGTTGCCGCAGGCATCATTTCCCGATATCCTCATTCCAGAGCTCGGGGCTGTTCTTGATAAACGTTGTCATCATTTCAATGCAGTCGCCCTCTTGAAGGACATCAACCTTAACGCCATGGCTGCGCAAGAGATCTTCAGCGCCCATGAACGTCTTGTTTTCACCGATAACAACATGCGGGATGCCGTAAAGGAGCATCGTCCCCGCACACATGATGCACGGTGAAAGGGTGGTGTACATCACACACTCTTTATACACACTCGCCCGCTGCCGGCCGGCATTCTCCATGGCATCGGTTTCGCCATGAAGGATAACGCTGCCTTTCTGGACACGGCGATTATGGCCGCGTCCAATAATCTTGCCGTTGTGCACCAAAACAGCACCAATCGGGATACCACCTTCGGCCAAACCCTGACGGGCTTCGTTAATGGCTTCTTGCATGAATTGATCCATACATCCTCCGATTAAATTAAAGAACACGCTGCAAACGAAACTTTTTCTTCTTTCTATCGATCCCCTGTTTTAACGCCCCGTGGTTCGACAGGAAATTATCGTTGGAGATGATCGGTACACCTGTCTGATTTTCAATGTCTTTTCGCGCACGGCCAGCTGCCGATCCGCCGTCCTTGGCGTCTTTTTTAAGCGCAGGCACGCCTTTGGAATCACGATCCACTGTGATCTTTGTTGTAGCGGCTTCGCCAAGCATGGTGATGATAAGCTCAAGGTCGTTCATATGATCGCGCAGATTCTCGCGCTTTAAACCTTTATGCTTCTTGTAATCTTCAACCTTCATATCAAAGGCGCCATCCATGATCTCGTTGGTAAGGATGGCATAATCCAAATCAGTACCAGCCCCGCGACCGTCCCATTCATCGGTCAGCTTCTGACGAACCGCAATACCTCGCAAGCGCTTTTCGATCCAGTCTTTGGGATAGCCCTTCTTTTCATACAACGCCTTGGTTCTTTGCATCCCTAATTCAGGATTTTCAATTTCATCAAGGCGTTCTTTGCCAACGCGTGCCAGCCAGCGCTTGAATGGCTCGGCCTTAGGCGAAGGGATTGACTGGATAATACGAAAAATGCCCTCCGTATTAGCACAATCTGTTTTATATTTTTTCCCATCAGAAGACGCTAAATTCAGTTGTAGACAAAGTGTCGACAACTGAATTTCAACCTCATCTTTCTCACGCACTTTCATTTTATACCAGTAATCTCTGGGATTCTCACTCCCTGTCAAAACAGCAACAACATCAATAACCGAAAACCACCACACATCATCAACCAGCACACGACGAATGTTCTTACCCTTAAAAACAGCTATTTTTGTGATTTCTGCAGGCATTATATTTCTCCTTGAAAAAATTATACAGAAATCTTCCAGAAACGTCAATGAATAATACCGCTCATTTGTGTGGTATTGCCTGCCTTACCTGACAAAAAACTAGAAAACTTTGTGTGTCCCGGTTTCTCCTGTACGAACGCAACGAACGTGATAGGGATCGGTCTTGGCGGCCTGGGAATTATTTACAAGCCACGCGTACGAATTGCCTGACTCTGTTGACGACCAATAAAGAAGCACTGCGACCAAAGGATTTGTATAAAAACCACCGATACTGGCCTGGTTCTGATACAGCAGATTAAGCTCCATCGTTGTTGGCAAATACCAGTCTGTCTGCCCGGCAATTGAATTACTGTTAAGATCTGCACAAAACTTAAAAGCCGAGTCGCCGGTTGTGGTGGCCAGCGTCGCCTGATTGGTTGCGGAAGTTGTAAGAACATACTGGGCGTTGGCACCACAATAGCTGGAGCTGCACCCACTGGAGGCAAATGTTTTTGTCACACTATCCGTGCCTGAACAACTGCTGCTGGAGGTACAGCCCTGGGTTGTAAAATACTGATGCCCGTTTAAGGTCCCCGCATAAATCATGCCGGTTGCCCAGCAAGATTGACCAACAATGCAATCGTCCGTCTTATTAACGATATTCCAGTAAGAACCCGCCTTCATCAGCGTGATGGTGGCAATATTATTGCCTTGCATTTCCAATGTCCCCTGCGTACCCGAAGGCGTGCCCGGAAAACCATCCGTGCCATTGGCCGTGATCGTCAATGATTTTGCGACCTGACGCGCGATTGTGACCGTAAAACCATCATTCAAACCAGAAATCGCCGGAAGATTAACAGTTCCTGCCGCCGCATTGGTATATGTAAAATTAACGCCGTTTTGGCTGCTGGCAATCGTATACGGAGTTGAGGTAATATTAACCACTTGCACCGTACTGGCACGGATACTGCCGACCACATCCAGCGCAACTCCAGGCGAAACGGACCCGATGCCCACATTCCCGTTGGCATCCAGATAGATCCCTGAATCAACTATAGTCGTAGCAGATGAAGCACGCGGAAGAGCGTAGGTTGTCAGTCCACTGATGCCACCGGGAAGACCTGTGATATTTGACCCGTCGCCGTAGATCTTGCCGTCGACAACAAGATTGCCTTTGATGGCCGCGGCAGGGCTTGAGCCGGAGGGGATCGACGGATTCACACCGACCTGCAGGGTTGCCCAAGGAACTGTTGTCCCGATCCCAACATTCCCGTTATCCAGCACCGTGACTTTGGGGCTATACAGGCTGTCGTCGATCTGGAAGGCTGTGCCCGTGGTTGAGCCTGAGGCGACGATCTCGAGTTTGGCGCGAGGGCCACTGGTGCCAATACCTAAGTTTCCCCCAGTCATTCTCATCGCCTCAACTGTTGAACTTCTCATAAATCTTACCAAACCTCCACTATTACCTAAAACCAATCCCCCACTAGCTGAAGCATTCGCCCATACAACTTGAGAATCTGCGAATAGTGGATAAAATGAATAATTTGGAGGATAAGCACCGGCAAAACCAACGGTAGCACCGTTTCCTGCACTAAAAACAATCCCTGAAGCAGCGTTAGCACTATCAGCTAGGTTTTCTACAACAACACCTGCAAAAGCATCTGAATTTGTTTCTACATTCAACCTAGAAGCTGGTGCAGTCGTCCCTATCCCTACATTACCTGCCGTATCAATTACAAACCAGTCATAGCCATTATTTGTTCCTGGTGAAACGACACCGCGAATTGTGTAATTCGAACTACCATCATTCATACCAGCCGCCCAAAGAAATGAACCATTATTAAATATCACAGATGGTCGCAAATACCCCTCCAAAACAATCCCGTTTATATAATCCCCCGTGCCTCTAACATTCAATTTCGTTAACGGATTCGTCGTCCCGATCCCTACATTCCCGTTGGCATCCGTATAAATTCCGGAATCAACAATTGTCGTTGCTGATGAGGCGCGCGGCACGGCATATGTCGTCAAATCGCTAATCCCGCCTGAACTGGGAATATTTGTTAATTGAGACCCGTCGCCGTAAAGGACACCATCGACCACAAGATCACCCTTGAACGCGGCTACAGGCGAGGAACCTGCCGTTAATGTCGGCGGGGTCGGGCCAACTGTTAGCAATGTACCGGCTTCTGTTGTCCCCAAACCAATATTGCCAAAACCATTGGGAACATAAATACTGCCATCCACTTCAAGCTTGCCGCGCGGGGCTGTTGTGCCGATGCCAACATTACCTTGAATGATGGCCCCACTGGAAGGAGAAGCCGTATCTCCATAAGTCCCGCCGATACTTAATGCTTGTGCTGATATTGGTATATATCCATTAGTCGTTCCTAACACTAAAATCCTTGTAAAACCGGAAGTAGACATCTGGATCCTGTTTTGTCCATAATCCCCTCCAACCGAAAGCCCCCCGGTTCCTGTGAACCTTCCCAAACCATTAACTTCTAACTTTACATCAGGGTTCGTTGCCCCAACCCCCACATTCCCATTAACATCCAGATAGATCCCTGAATCAACCAGTGTCGTGGATGAACTTGCGCGCGGCACGGCATAAGTTGTCAACCCTGACACAGCGCCAGACACGCCCGTGAGCATGGACCCGTCGCCATAAATTTTACCGTCGACTTCAAGGTTGCCTTTGATAAGGGCACTGTTTGTTGAAAGATCAGCGGTGCCGGATGGCGCCCCAACACCAACATGAAATCGGGCAACAGGAACTACTGTTCCAACACCAACGTTACCACTCTGTGTTATCCGAACAATTTCACCACTGCTCGTTAACCACCTGTGACCATAATACCCCATGTAAGTCAAGATAGTATTTGCCACATCATCGACATATATATGGCCATGTGCAGTTGGGTAAGAACGTGAAAACTGTACACCATTTCCTGAACCTTCATCCACCCGAACAGCTCCTGCAACTTGAAATTTCACCCCGGGATCTGTCGTCCCGATACCCACATTCCCCGTCGATGTCACTGTCAAATAATCCCCGTGCGTGGCATTGCCATTATTAGATGAAACCATCAACACCGGGCCGGTTGTGCCAACGCCTATATCAAGTTTGGCCAAAGGCGCTATTGTTCCAATCCCTACATTACCCTGATTATCTACTCTGAGTGCTGTGATGGCCATGCTTCCAGCTGAATTCGCAATATACAAACTGATGGTGCCCCGCGTGAATGAATCTGGCCCCGCTGATTCCAACCAGGTCCCTGATGTTTCCTGTGAT
>JAZDPD010000026.1:0-7659 GCA_043798045.1 Candidatus Omnitrophota bacterium
TGCGCTTGATGTTACAATTTCTCTGCTCCATAGATCTCCTGTTCTTTGTTTTGTCGACTAACTTACAAAGTAACAGTTTTTGCTGATCTATGGAGCTCTTTTAAATTTTTCCTGTCGCACTTGTGATTACAATTTTCCCGTTACAGGCACACACACCTATATCCCGCATTATTTGAAAGATCATGCATACTCCCGTCATGGCAGTTTTATTTACTCTTTTCTATCCATCTGAAAGGGCGGTAAAAACGGCTCTTCAGCGGAATCCGCAAGCGTTTTCCAAGCCTGTCAATAAGACCTTTCTCTGCCGCCTCCCAATCAAGATCACCGGAAGATCCTTCAACCTTCACGCTACCACCTGCAATGGTATCGTGCCCGCCCGCCTGCCCACGATCTTCACAAATATCCCTCAAGACATCTGCCGCCTGAAAATTCGCATTAGCACCACGAAGCGAGAAATATAACTTTTCTTTATATCGACCCAAACAGAAAGACCAGGATGTCCCCCGATACGTCAACAGAAAATCACTCACCAAAGAAACCAAATCCGGATTCTTAACAACCCCCAGGCAAGAAACAACAAGCCCTCTTCTGACCATAGCATTGTGAATACCTTGCTGTAACGTGGTAAAGAATTCCCTGGTTTGAGACGGATTCTGAATTTGAGCCAACATTTTCAAATCGGCATACTCCAGTATCCTCAAATACGTCTGCAAAACATCAGGATGATGACAACGATAAAAGTCCTGCGTATCGGAAAGTATTCCGTAAACCAACGCCGTGGCAAGTCTGGCCGGAACATTCCTTCCCGTTTGCAAAAGGCATTGGGCCATGATAACCGAAGTCGCGCCACATTGCGTATCGATGATGGACAAACGCGCATCAGGAGAAATCTCTGACAAATGCTGATCAATGACCAGCGCCGCACGACACCCTTTTGGAAACGAATTGTTGGCAAAAGCAGGCTGGGTATCAACAGTGGCGATATGCGCATAGGCCTTAAGATCACGGGCACCTAATTTGTGAACCGGAATCTGAAGAATTCTAACCATAGCACGGTTCTCCACCCGTCCAATGATCCCTCCATAAGCAATCCGGGAATCAAACCCAAACCGGGTATTCGCTAAATGATGAAGGGCAAAAGCACTGGCCAACGCGTCGGGATCAGGATAATCATGCGTCAGGATCAACAGAGGAGAAATCAGCTTTCCGTTGCGCTCAAGGAAACGAAGAATCCGGTGCGCATTGCCAATAATACTGCTGTGTACCACTTTCTTTTTCTTCATCATCAGCTGCCACCATCGAAAAATGTGTTACCCGATTGTCTTAGAAAACCATCATCGCATCATAATTCATCAACACAAGAAGTCAAGGCATGAGGACGAAACCGGAATAAGTGCCCCACCTTTATTTGTTGATTCATGTCGCCCCACCATGCGATCCATTATGTACGCGAATTATTTACTTCCTGAACCTGAAGATCATATTAAAATCCATATCTTCAGCCGCCAGCACAAAGACAACCATGGAAAAGCTTTTTGTCTTCTCGAGCAGGGACTGATAATAGTTCCCGTAACTTTCAACCGAATCCTCCGGCACAAACGGCTTCATGCCCAGGAAAACAATATCGGCATCGACCGATTTCTCACTGATCAGATCAAAAGGACTACGGCCATCCGGGATATACATCTCCACTTCAGCGTCAATATTCTCTTTCTCAATAAAAGAACGAAAATACTTCAACTGCTGCTCCCTCTTGTCCTGGCCCTCCACCACAGACTTTAACACCAGTCGCGCACCCGCCCACTCGGGGCTTGTCTTGATCAAATACGCCAGGGCCAGCATAAGCCCCGAATTCATCCCGGCATGACTCAGCCAAAGGTCAATGCGCGATGTATGCTGCCGGCTTGGTTTTTCCTGCGGCTCCCGAACAACAACCAGATTCCTCTTGGTCTGGTAAATATGCTGGAACAACTGCGCGTGGCCAGACACCTTCCCGGGATCATGCGTTTCACCCAGCAAAATAGTATTCGGTTCCAGCGGGCCAAAACCATAAGCGCTAACCAGCGCCTGCGCCCCAGTGATCAAATGATCCGAAGAAATAACCTTAACAAATGACGGCACAGCCCGTTCACGCAAATAATAATGAATCGCGGACTCCATCTGATCGCGCCGCTCCTGGGTCAGATCCTTGCCAGAGAGGATCGCCGCCACAGTCAACAACCCTTTCCCGTGAGACATGGCATCCGCCAACGCAATCAAATGCCAGCGTGATGTTGGAGCACCACTCAAAACGAGAATGTTCGGACGCCATGTTTTCGCGTGAGGCACCTTCTCGGTTAGCTTGTACAAGATCATCCTGACAAACAACATGAGGATGCCATACTTCATATCACCCCAGGACGCGCTTAAATTCCTGCGTTGCATCAAATAGTAAATAAGCAGAATAATGCCCAGCGCAATGATCGTGGCACCGGCGTTAATCATGAGCATGATCAGCAAACATTCCAACGCTCCCAGCAACGGAAATATCCAGTGTACCCTGAACTTGGGCCGCCACGAAGGATTGGCGATAAGTCCCTCCATCCCTGCCGCAAGATTCAGCAGACCGTAAGAGATCAGGAAGAACATCGACAAGATCGTGGCAATGGCGTTAAGGCCACCCAGGAAAATCCCAGCCAGTGCAACAAGGAAGGAGATCACGGTCGCCATCCGAGGATTATTATCCTTGCCGCACCCCTTCCCTAAAAAACGAAAGACAACCCCGTCAGAAGCAAGCGCCTGGAGGGTCCTGGGGGCCCCAAGCAATGAGCCCAGGGCGCTGGATAAAGCCGCGCACCATATCCCGTACACAATAAAATCCCCCCAACGAGCAATGTCGCGCATGATCAAGCCGTTATTCAATAACTGATCTTGACTGATCTTTAAGTGGGCCATAAAAACCGGAATCGCCATATAGATCACGTAACTGACAATGACCGCCAGGAGTATCCCTTTGGGCAACGAGCGTTCAGGGTTTTGAAGATCCCCGGACATCGAAAGACCGGCCTCAATTCCTGTGACCGCGGGAAAGAAAACAGCAAAGACAACCCAAAAAGAAGCTCCAATAAAAACCGGATCAGCCATACCGGTCACAACAGGCTGGACCACAGGAGCAGATCCCATAAAAAATGAAACAAGCGAGATCGCAATAACGGTCAGGATCGCATACTGCAGTTTCAAAGCCATATCCGCAGAAAAATATGCTAACGCCGCAAGCACAACAAGTGTCACCACTCCAACGAGTTTAAAAGATAGCGCAGGGTACAGATGCACCACCGATTCAGCAAAACCCGCCACATAAAATGAAATGCCGAGGGCTTTGGCAAAGAACATGGGCAATCCGATGGCCGCGCCTGCCTCCAGCCCCAGAGACCTTGAAAGAATATAGTAGGCTCCCCCTGCCCCCATGCGCATATTCGTGGCAAACTCCGATATCGACAGGGCCGTGATGAACGTCACGCTGGTGGCCAGGGTCACGATCACAAGCGTGCTGGTAAGGCCGACATTCCCTAAAACCCAGCCATAACGCAAATACATAATAACACCTAGGATGGTCAGAATACTCGGCGTGAATACACCCTGAAATGTTCGAAACTGATAGCCCTTGGATTCGACCTGCTGCACAAACACCGCCTTATTTTACGATCCCGCTGCTTGAAAACCTGCCATGATCACAAGAACCCCTTTACGCACCATCATCACTCCAATAGCGGCCAAAAGAAGATACATGACCTTGGACAGTGCGCGAGAACCATTGACCCCGATCAAACGAATGAGAGGATCCGAAAATAAAAAAACCGCTCCGACAATCACTATATTAGAAAGGACAGCCGCCAGTGTCACGGCCCAGCCAAATTGATTGATCAGCATCAAGGCCATGGTCAACACCGCAGGGCCCACAATCAGCGGCGTCCCAATGGGCACCGCCGCCAGTTCCATCGGCTTGAGCTTTCTTGTTGGCGTCGACTGCCCCATAAGATCCGCCATTGACAAGGAAAAAAGGATCATCCCTCCGGCAATCATGAAATCGCCCATACTGATTCCCAGAAAGTTAAGAACGATTTTACCCAGAAAAATGAAACTGATGGCCAGTATCGTCGCCGTAGCCAACGACAGGACAATGATCTTGCGTTTTTCAACAACAGGCAGCCCCTGCGTCAAGCCAGCAAAGATCGGAAGGACACCCAAAGCATCCATAGCAAAAAACATCGGGATAAAAGCCAAAAGGACTTCATTTAACATATGAACATACTTTTACAAATTAAACAAAAATAAATCGCAAGGACACGTACCAAATGCCCGATTTCTTCAAATCCCTGACCATTTAATCACACTGGCAAATCCAGGTGTTTGGCACGTGTCCCCGCAATGACTTTTTGTCCCGGTTATTTTTTCTTCTCGACCTTCTCCTCTGCCCCCATCCCGGCCCCCATCATTGTGCCCTTCATCATCGGACAATTTTTCATCATGTCTTTTTGCATGGCAGCCATGTCGATCTTGATTTCAACTTCTTTTACCAGCGCAAGATTCTTATCATACTTCATGAGCTTATTTCCAACCAAAACAATCACGCCACCGTCACTGGAAGCAACCATTGACTTTGCCATCATATCTTTCATCATACCCATCACAGGACGCATCCCCATCTTTCCATGCTCTTGCCCTTCAGCACCCATCATCATGCCCTTATGCTTCATGGGCTCATCACCCATCATGCCCTCCATGCCTTGTGCAAAAGAATTTACGCCCGCCCCGGCACCCAAAAACAATAACGTCATAACAAAAACTGTAACTTTCATTTTCATACCCCTCTCCTTATTAAATTAATTACGACTGCAAACCCCATTCCAACCTTTTTACCCCCCTGATGATCCAAACCAAACGTTACAGCGATCACAAAAGCCATGAAATCAAACACAGCGTCATTACTTTAAAAACATTTTCCAGTAGTTTTGCGTGGGCACGC
This sequence comes from Candidatus Omnitrophota bacterium, assembly GCA_043798045.1. Classification (GTDB taxonomy): domain Bacteria; phylum Omnitrophota; class Gorgyraeia; order Zapsychrales; family Fredricksoniimonadaceae; genus Fredricksoniimonas. Next base: position 5,006 of record JAZDPD010000026.1, read on the forward strand.
ATTCGTACTACATTTATAGCAAATTTCGTTGGGAATCTTCTTCTCCATGAAGAAATCCTTGATATTCTCCATCGTAGTGACAGCAATATTATGCATGGCTTCCTCGGTAAAGAATCCCTGATGAGCTGTAATCAAAACATTAGGGAATGTCAATAACCGCGCCAACACATCATCACTGATCACAGAAGAAGAAAAATCTTCAAAAAAATACTCCCCCTCTTCCTCATACACATCCAAACCCGCCGCGCCCACCTTACCATTTTTCAGCCCCTCAATAAGGGCCTGCGTATCAATAAGCTCCCCTCGACCAGTATTAATGAGAAACACCCCGTCCTTCATCCCCACAATCATCTTTTCATTAACAAGATGATGTGTTTGCGGCGTCAGCGGGCAATGCAGTGAAATGATATCTGCCTCCTGGCAAAGCTGCGGCAAATCAACATAGGAAATACCCTGCTCTTTGGCAAAAACCTCATCCGGAAAGGCGTCATACGCCAAAATCCTCATGCCAAATCCCTTCAAAATTGCAATCAGGCATTTACCGATCTTCCCGGTGCCAACCACTCCAGCTGTTTTGCCATAAAGGTCGAACCCTAATAGTCCATTCAACGTGAAATTGCCATCACGCACACGGTTATACGCCCGATGAATCTTCCTGTTAAGGCACAGCACTAACGCCATGGCATGCTCGGCAACGGCATGAGGAGAATAGGCGGGGACCCGCACAATATGAACCGCGTTAAAAGCCGCCTTAAGGTCTACATTATTATACCCGGCGCAGCGTAGCGCGATCAACTGAACACCATTCTTCTTTAAAACCATGATCGTATCTTTATCGATCTTATCGTTCACAAAAGCACACACGACATCACAACCACGCGTAAGCTCCGCTGTCTCCGGATTCAAATGATCCGACAAAAACTTGATCTCAAACAAGTGCTCCTTATTGGCATTGTTAAAGAACAACTTGTCATAGGGTTTTGTATCAAAAAAAGCAATGCGATGTTTCATTTTATATCTTTCTTTATTTGTTGGTCGAGACCGCAGAGGGCTGCTTACTTAAATAAAAATAATAGTGACACTATTAATAATTAATTATGCCCAATTAAATCCGCCAGATCAGTCGGACGAATCTGTAAAATAACAGGCCGAATACCTCCAATAAGAGCCGCATCAGCAGACTTTAAGAATGCTGCCGCATCAAGTCCAGGCCCTTGGTGCTTAACTTGCAAATCCAGATACTTCTCGTTCAAATCAACACCACCCACAGACTTTTCAGATGCATCAAGCAGTGGCAACTGCACCTTCATATGAAATAAGTAATTTGTTATATTAGCGCCCCACTGTCTTTTGTTTTTATTGGGACTGTACAGATTATACACAAGTTCGGTCTTAAATGCTTCTGGCAAGTCCCTTACGGACGGCAATTCCACAATCTCTTTTTCTGTAACCCATAATACCCCTGTGTCTCTTAACTTTTGCCACAACTGCATCAACTCTTTTTCTATTTGAGCTTTAGAAAAGTCCGGATAATACGGTTTATTACCAGAAAATAACTTTTGCCATAAACTTTTTTCTGGAATTTCTAAGTCTGGAATCAAATCCTCCCCTACAGCGCCCGCACTCTCATCATCACGCGTAGTAACAACATATCGCCTCGGCAACACTTTCTGTTTTAACATATTGGTCAAATACTGACTTTGAAATTCGACATTTGTACCTACGTTCTTGGCAAGCTTTTGAAGGGCATACTGTAAAAAGTGAAAATCAACATCAAACGTAGGCTGCCCCCAATCCGTATTAAACCGAAAACTTGCAGAACCCGGCTTTATATCTCCATAATCGTAAAACTGCAAATAACCTTTATGCTCCTTATCCAGCAATCCCATAACCATCATTAAATTTGATAAAGCGCCCGTATTAACAACAGCCCCATCCAATTTACTCTCTTCAAACCAGCCTTTGATCATATCCCCATAAGGCTCGGAAGAAAGATCAATCTGCTCCCAATCCCAACTTCCTATGTTAATCTTCTTCACAATATCAGCAGGAATTAATTCAATTCCCGCTGTTTGTTCATTCTCGAAATATCTCCTAATAAATTCAGCAGCGCTGATGATAGTTCCATCATTTAATTGAATTTCATCCGGGAGTCTAAACGAAGGGCTAACAGTCCTGCGGTAATACTTTCCATCACTATCTCTTTTTATCCTTTCAGCGGGAAGGTCATCGTATAACTCATTGAACCTGATATAGTGTGTTTTTCCCTTATAAAGATCAAAACCTGTCGAAAGATCATGTACATATGTTTCAATTTTTATTTTATCACTGTAAATAGACAGCGCGTTTAAAGCTGTTTCAAGAACACTCCTGGAATTATCAACCAGCACATACTTTATCCGTGCGCTATAATTGCTGCCGCCTTGATCAATACCGATGAATTTCTTTATAAAATCCCTGTCAAAACGGCCGCTTCCCACCCCCCAGCTTTGAATTACAACCTCATCGGGAAGAATCCCTTCTTTATCCAAATCTTTTAGATAATTAAAAAACTCCATCGCATTAGCATCAGCTGTTTTTGAATCATGACTGACTGAAGTATTCATATCAATCGTACCAGTAATACTTTTGCCGTTTGCCGCGTAATACATTCT
>JAZDPD010000038.1:0-3644 GCA_043798045.1 Candidatus Omnitrophota bacterium
ATTGGCTTCAGAAAAAAAGAAACAGAATATTTGCATAACTTGGGGACTAAACAGCAAAACCATAAATAAAGGAGAGTTATGATCAAAAGAAAGAAACAAAAAACGGTAACCCAAGAAGAACAAATAAACGGCAACATCGTGGTGGTTGCTTTGGGATGTAAACAATGCCCACCTAATAAGGAATATCGTGTATTAAGCCGTGAAGAATCTGATTTGATAGCAAGCCAAACGGGAAAAGTGATTGAATGCCCCGAATGCCACGGCAGATGGTTGCTCAGGCGTGTTCAGATATGTGGAACAATTTGGGATACCAAACAAAAAAAGCAGGAATGGCGTGTAGCACCGTTGTTCGTTCCGATCCTGTCCTCTTTTGACATCAATACGCTGAATATTATGGATGTGCCTATCTCGATGATAGAAGACAAGGAGGATGGACAAAATAAATCGGATTAACAGCTAACGCTCAATTCACTTAATAATGAGGAATGTCATGAAACAATTCACCTTCCCTGGTAATTATGCCATTGTGGTTCTCGGGTGTAAGCAATGCCCTGAAAATTATGAACACGAGGTTAAAGACGGCCAAGAACTTTGCGAACAGATAAAAATGATCGGGAAAGTCACGCAATGCCCGGAATGTCAAACGCGATGGGTACTCAAAAATTTGAACATCCTGGGTGTGGTTCAGGATGGGCGGAGCGCCTGCTGGAAAGTGACTCCCGAATTTGAGCCGCTCAATCTTGGCGATGGCCTAACTCAAATTAAATTATATGAGATGCTGGTCCCCGATATGGAACCGGCTAAGAACTTGCCATGCGAAGTGTCGAATGAGGAGCATTTCGATAAGTTCGAGACGACGGCCGATGTGCTCGACCACCTCGGCATGAATCACCTGGAGAAAGATGAATATAGTCAGGCCATAAGCTGTCTGGAGGCCGCGACCACCGCCCCGATCAGTGAACAATCCGACCCTGAAACCCGTGTCATGCACATCTTTCATCTCGGCTGTGCCTACGAGGATCATGGTAAATATCGGGATGCGGCCAGCCTCAAGAAGGCTCGCAGAACTTATCAAGCAGCGCTGGCATTGGGCGAAAAGACTTTCGGTTGCCGGGACATCCGGATTGCTTACATTCTTGATTCTCTAGCCAACATCAATACCTGTCTGAAGGAAGATACTGAGGCAGTGTCGCTCTACAAACGCTCTCTGGCCATTCGCCTAGCAAAAACGGGCGCACAAGACACGGCTGTTGTAGATACAATGAATAACTTAGCTCTGGTCTACTTCACATTGGAGCAGTATCCAAAGGCAAAAGAGATATTCTGCCAGGCTTTGTCCATCCTGGAAAAAGCGCATGAAAAGGGAACAGTCGATCTCCCTGGTGTGATGAACAACCTTGCCCTAACATTGACCGGAATCGGCGATAAGGAAGAAGGTTTGCATGTTCTTGAAAGGGCTGTTCAAATAGAAGCAAATGTTAATGGTGCTTTTAGTCAAACGATCATCCCCCTTCTGCAGAATCTTGGCGGGCTTTGGGTTTTTTCTGGCAATAATGCCAAAGCTGAACAAATCTTCAGCCGTGCTATCCGATTAGCCGAGCTTCAGCCTGAACAGGACAAGACCCAACTGAGAATGCTGATCCAGAAACTGAAGTCAATAAAGTCTGGCCGGTTTGCCAAGCGACTATCTGAATTCTGGCCATCTGAATTCTGGCAAATGGAAGCATGATCTGGAAACAAGTAGTTCTGGTCCCGAAGGGGCCTTACCCGGCATGAGCCTTATCAGGTCTGTCAATCCTTTTACTGAATTCTTCAAGAAAATGAATAAGGAATGGCAGGAAAGAATTCGAAAGGCTCGACGACAGAAAGGGCGCAAAACTAACCTGAAAAATGTTAAATGAAAGGAGGCCGGAATATGTGGAAACATCATGCCAAATTGTTTAGTGCAGTAATAGAAGAAAAGCCCGATGAAGTTGCCGCTTTGCTATCCCGCGGCGAAAATGTCAATGCCCGTGGAATCCATGGAGAGACGCCTATTTTCTGGGCGGTTAAACAGGGCGACATTAAAACGATAAAAGTCCTGCTTGAACATGGGGCGGAATTGAATTGCCAGGACACGGACGGATCTACTCCGCTCCATGTGGCCGCCGGCAAAGGCAGGGTTGAAATCCTTAAACTGCTTTTAGCAAATGGCGCCAGGAAAGATTTGAAAAGCAACGATGGGCTGACCCCCTTGGATTATGCCGTTTATGAACAAAAACAGCGGATAGAAGTTATTACAATCCTGACAGAAACAAACGACAAAAATCATTAACTATAATTGCCTTGGAGGTGATGCCATGCTAAAAATAAGACAGAATCATTATATGCACATATCTAAAACCAGCTACATGGCCGGATTACAGTGTCTAAAACTGCTGTGGAACCGGATACATAAGCCGGAACTCCTGGTTGTAGATGATGCCCTTCAGCAAGTTTTTATTAAAGGCCAAGAAGTCGGCCTATCCGGGAACAGGTTGCGCCTATCCGGGAACAGGTTGCGGGCATATGGTATCAGGATTGATACGAAGTTGAGCATGCCGGACAGGATAAAGGCTACACATGCCGCACTGGCGCAACGCAAACCTGTTTATGAAGCGGCGATTGGTTCTGGCAACATGTATGCTCAAATTGACATTCTGATTCCGGTCAGGGGCGGATGGGCCATTGTTGAGGTCAAGTCGTCGACACAAATACACGACCACTATTATCAGGATGTCGCTTTCCAGAAATACGTTTGCGATAAATCAGGCCTGCCCATCCGCCTGTGCCACATCATAACGATAAACGGCAATTATGTCAAACACGGGCCAATCATGCTAAACAAGCTGTTTAATTTGACTTTGATATCCAAGGAGGTGGCTGAAATCATTCGTGAGGTGCCAAAGTCGGTCGCTGAAATGATAAAGGTTCTCGGGGCTAGATGCCCGAAAATAGATATTGGGCCCCACTGTAGTTCGCCCAACCCGTGCCCACTTCAATATTTATGCTGGGCTTTTCTCCCTAAACATAATGTTTTTGAGCTACATCGCATAGGCGTCAAGGCCTATGAATTTATGGAACAAGGCATCCTACGCATCAGGGATATTCCTGCCGGTACTGCACTGAGCCGTTACCAGAATATCCAGGTTAAATGTGTTAAAACCGGCCAGCCGTATGTTAATCCTAAAGCCATTGCTGAATTTCTGGATGATCTTGAATATCCGATCAGTTTCCTGGATTTTGAGTCATTCAATACGCCAATACTGATTTACGACGGCACCAAACCCTACCAGCAAATCCCTTTTCAGTATTCGCTCCATGTCCTGCCTAACTTACATGGCAAAGCGGCTCACTATGAGTTTCTAGCCGAAGGCAGGGATGATCCACGACCGGCATTGTTGGCGAGTTTGAAACAACATATTGGCAATGCGGGCACCATTCTGGCGTTTAACATCGCATTTGAGAAAGGTGTCCTGGATCAGATGGCTCAGTCGTTTCCACAACATCGGCCATGGATCAATCGAATACTGCCACGCATTAAAGATTTAATTGTGCCCTTTAGAAGGGCGGCCTATTATCATCCCGATCAGCATGGCAGTAATTCGTTGAAACAGGTAATGCCG
>JAZDPD010000048.1:0-5509 GCA_043798045.1 Candidatus Omnitrophota bacterium
ACAAACGCCTCAACCGCACCCTCCTGAGGCGTACCTTTCGCCAATTTCCTGACCAAAGGATGATCCGGCGCCAAAGTCACATAAGTTGCGCCAAAGATCGTATCGGGCCTGGTCGTAAAAACCGTGATCACATCCTCCGCACCCTTTACCTTGAAATAAATATCCGCCCCAAAACTCTTGCCGATCCAGTTCTCCTGCATGGCCACCACGCGCGAAGGCCAATTATTCAATTTCTTCAAATCCGCCAAGAGATCCTCGGCATATTGCGTGATTTTCAAATACCACTGATCCAGGTTTTTCTGCTGGACCGGCTCCTTGCAGCGCCAGCAGGCGCCATCAACGACCTCTTCATTGGCCAGCGTTGTCGCACAGGACGGGCGCCAGTTCACAGGAGATGATTTTTTGTAAGCAAGCCCGCGCTCAGCCATCTTCAAGAACAACCACTGATTCCAGTTATAATAAGATGCGTCACACGTGGCCAGTTCACGGTCCCAATCATAGGAAAAACCCATTTTCATCAGCCCGGCGCGCATATCCGCGATACACTTGTAGGTCCATTCAGACGGAGAAACACCACGTTTGATGGCCGCGTTCTCTGCTGGCTGGCCAAACGCATCATACCCCATCGGATGCAGGACATTAAAACCACGCATCATCTTGTAACGCGCGATCACATCCGCAATGGTGTAATTGCGCACATGCCCCATGTGAATCTTCCCGGAAGGATAAGGAAACATTTCAAGGACATAATATTTCTTGCGGCCAGGATCCACCTGAACTTTAAAGATCTTATTAGCCGCCCAATAGGACTGCCACTTCTGTTCAACACGCTTGATATCATTGCTGGTATACGGCATAAATATGATCCCTGTTATGATTCAATACAATACAACCGGTTATCCTGAATTTTATAATAAAGAGGCGCCACCATCACCTTGGGATAGCGTTTGCGCAAACGCTGTGTTTCACTATACACAAACTCCACCTCATTCCCGATCTCGTGCATGAGCGCCAGATTCATAAAATGCTCTTCAGCGCGCTCTTTCGTCCAGCCGGCGCCTTCAATAAGACCTTTCACAAACTCCTTCTCACGCGCTGCGATATTAACCATGCCGCAGTTCGTGTGCGCAATGACCGCAATATGCCGCACGCCACCAATGGCAATGGCAAAGGACACCTTGAACTCACTGTAGCGCAAATTAGCCCCGCCGGAACGAATGATGAAAGCAAAATTATCCGGCATATGCAGATGTTTGCGGTTATCCATGCACATGCCGATAAGAAGCTCCGCCTCAGCATAAGACTCAAAAGGACGCTCAAGATTATGGTATTCCAGCAAATCCGCTATCGGGGTCTTGCGGTATTTAACAGGAATATCTTTTTTGGCATTCACAGGCTTTAATTTAAAAGTCATTCCAGACTCCTTTCTACATCAAAAATGCAACAACACTTGCCAACGCCACCAGAAAAACAATGCCCGTAAAAAACCATCCCCAGAACCCGGCGCGCATTTTTCCTAAAACACCGCCTTGGGCAACCCGCTCAAGGCTCTCTCCGCAAAAATGACACAAAAGGGCATCCTCGTCATAAACCGGATTATGGCAGTGCGGGCAGATTATTTCACGCATGGGCGATATAATATCATAAAGCCGGGGGAAGGATTAAGCATTATTTCGACAAAAACATAAAGGTCCACCCCCACAAAGACGATTTTGACACCTGGGTCCCTATAATTCTTTTGCATTTTATCCTCCACTATTCTAAGATGTGCGACATATGAATATCATAATCAATGGGCAATCCAGAATAACCAAAGACAACACATCGGCCGAAAGCCTGATTCAAAGCATTTGCTCAAACCCTCAAGTTGTCATTTGTGAGCTCAACGGAACCATCCTGGATCGTGGGCAATGGGCATCAACGTGCCTGAACCCAAACGACAGGATTGAACTTGTGACTTTAGTGGGAGGCGGCTGAGCCATGGACAACCTTTTGACCCTGGGTGGCCAGACGTTCACATCAAGACTCCTGCTGGGCACCGGCAAATTCAAAAACAAGGCCGACCTTACGGACAGCATCCATGCATCCGGCACGAAGATCGTAACTGTCGCCCTGCGGCGCATTGACCTTGCGCGCACCCAAGAGAATATCCTGGAGCATATCCCGGAAGGCATCACACTTTTAACCAACACATCCGGTGCCCGAACGGCTGATGAAGCTGTGCGTCTGGCACGGCTGGCCAAAGCATCCGGCCATGGCAACTGGATCAAAATCGAAGTGATCAACGATTCAAAATATCTTTTACCGGACAATGAAGCCACCCTTGAAGCCACGCGCATCCTGGTGGCAGAAGGCTTTATTGTTTTACCTTATGTCACCCCGGACCTTTATGTGGCCCGCCACCTGGTCGAAGCCGGAGCTGCGGCTGTCATGCCTTTAGGCTCCTTCATTGGCTCCAACCTCGGGCTGCGCACCAAAGACATGATCCAGGTTCTTATCGATGAAATCAACATCCCGATCATTGTCGATGCCGGGATTGGCGCGCCTTCGCATGCCTGCGAAGCCATGGAAATGGGCGCTGCAGCCGTGCTGGTCAATACAGCTGTAGCCATTGCACGCCATCCAGCAGGGATGGCCAAGGCCTTTGCCCAGGCCGTTGAGGCCGGACACACAGGATTTTGCAGCGGCCTGGCCGCGAAGAAAACAGCCGGAGAAGCCTCATCTCCACTCACAGGTTTCTTATTTGAATGAACACACCCTCTTTGGATGATATCAACGCCCTTCTCGCGGATCACGACCAGCAACACCTTGAATCCCTGGCCCGGCAGGCCCATGATCTGACACGCCAGTATTTTGGACGCGCCATCAGCCTCTACACTCCACTATACTTATCCAATTACTGTGCCAGCCACTGCACTTATTGTGGATTTCACAGCCAACACAAGATCAAACGCATCAAACTATCCCCGGACGAAATCAAAGCTGAGATGCAAGCCATTGCAGCCACGGGAGTTCAGAACATCCTGCTTCTGACCGGTGAATCACCGCAAGCTACCCCCATCAAATACCTGGTCCAGGCCATTGAATGCGCCAAGCCCTTTTTCCAGGGCATCAGCCTGGAAATCTTCCCCATGACAACCGAAGAATACCGAACCCTTTACAATGCAGGCGCTGAAGGCATCACCATTTACCAGGAAACCTACGACCGGACCCGTTACGCCCAAGTGCATCTGTCCGGTCAAAAAAAAGATTACACATTCCGCTACGAAGCACCCCAACGTATTGCCAAAGCCGGCATGCGTCAAATATCCCTTGGCGCACTGCTGGGATTAGGTCCTTTAGCCGAAGATTTACGCGCACTTTACATCCATCTGCGCGATCTCGAAAAAGATTTTCCCGGCGTTGAATACAGCATTTCTTTCCCAAGGCTACGCACCATCAACTCCAAAGCCTTTGCCGCAGCATCAATCGATGATGCCACCTTCGTCAAGATCCTGTGCCTGACACGCACCGTTTTCCCTCGTATTGGCATCAATATGTCCACCCGGGAAACAGCAACCCTGCGCAATCATCTGCTGAATCTTTGTGTCACCCGCATTTCCGCAGGCTCCAAAACAAGTGTGGGGGGATACCGCGCACCGCAAGCTGCCAGCGATCCGCAATTTGATGTGGCTGATGATCGCAGCACCCTGCAGATGATACAATACCTGAAAGAGCACAACTTTGACCCCGTCTTCACCGACTGGCGAAGGATCAGTAACACATGAACACATTCACCCGCGGTCTTTTGAAGTATTTAACCTCCCAACAGCTTGCTGCTATTGAATCAACCAGGATCGGCATAGGCGGCGCAGGCGGCCTTGGCTCCAATGTTGCCGTCATCCTGGCGCGCACCGGATTCAGGCACTTTGAGATCATCGACAAAGACACGGTCGAGGCTTCCAATCTGAACAGGCAGGATTTTTCCCTGGAAGACATCGGCCGCATCAAAGTCGATGCGCTCAAAGAAAGGATTTTGTCCATTAACCCGCAAGCACACCTGATCACGCATCACGCTGTATGGGATGAAAACAAGGGGGCGACATTATTTACAGACTGCTCCGTGATCGTGGAAGCCTTCGACCAGGCTGAAGAAAAAACACATTTTGTAGACTTTTATCATGGCCGCGCCCCCTACATCATCAGCGGCAATGGGATGGCAGGCCTGCATTTAACAAAGGAATTGTCCGTTCGGAAAACCGGGAATATTTATTTTGTAGGCGACGGAGAAACATCTGTCAGCCACAACCATCCGCCTCTGGCCCCGCGGGTCATGGAATGCGCGGCAAAAATGGCCTCAACAATCCTTAACCTCACCATCTGACAAACAAACCACTCACAAGGGTATGTTCTCTGAACAAATTTCATACCCTATCGCCGGCGCTGGCGTTTCTGAAGCACCGGACACATATCCTGCAGGCGCCGTCACAGGAGGCCCTGACACCGTGGCTGGTGCCCAAACCTCAACGTACCCCGCCACACCTTCACACGAAGCCCTGGCAAACTGATCCCGCGCTGTCCATAACACGGAATTCGTTATCCGCTCGCCATAACAATACGTCTTGCCCCGAACCGATTCCATCATGGCATTCGCGCTCCCGGACACACATGGCGCCAATATCCGATTGCCTTTTTGCTCCGTGATATTCCCATCCTTGTCAAAACAAGCGGCAATGAAATCAAGGTCATCCACATAACCCGTCATATAAAATACAGCTGTATCACTCCCGCCCGGATCCAGCACATACGCCAGATGCCCCCCTCTATTCACGGCCCCTTGCGGTTGAACGCTCTCCTGACAGGACCACTGCACACACGCGGTTTGTTCCGCATTAGGCACGGTGCAATTGGTGCAATACCGTTCACAATAACGGGAACTCTGGCACTCACTGGCATCTTTAAGAAAAGCCGTATCCAGCTTATACGCATGCACACCCTTGGGGTACTCGGCTTTGGTAAAATAGGCCCATTGCCGCTCGGGGTCGTCATTGCCAGGAATCCCAACACGCGTATCGACCTCGACATACATGGTTGGGCGATCAAAACTCATCAACGAGCAGGCTGTGGATGTCTCTTCCGAATCCGAATAAACCGCGCGGCAATCAGGATCACAATCCGGATCCGGGAAGCAGGCATAAAAATCCTGTGTACCGCCGCCATTGACACCGCACGTGTCTTTAAGAACCCTTTCGCCCACCAGGCAATTATGCGTGGCAACACCCAAACGATCCTTACACTCCCCCTTCACGCCAACCATCGATTCAAAGGTCGAATTAAAATCCGCACGCGATGTGCATTCCAAACCCGTTGCATGCAATGGCTCCTCCAATAACGTCCCGCAGTTCATGTCCTGATGTTCCGTGCAACACAAACTATCCGACGCACACGCCCTCTCCTGCATGCAGCCTTTGGGCAAACATACACGATACCGCAAACGCTGTGTCTTGGAGCAGCCCTCCACCGCACACAA
>JAZDPD010000218.1:0-14085 GCA_043798045.1 Candidatus Omnitrophota bacterium
GCCGATTTATTACGTTAATGATGCACCGCATATCGGCCATGCTTATACCACGATCCTTGCGGATGTGCTGGCACGCTTCCATCGCGCGTTGGGTGACGAGGTGTTTTTCCTGACGGGGCTTGATGAGCACGGGCAAAAGGTTCAGCAGGCGGCTGAAAAACGCGCGTTGACGCCGCAGGCCCATTGTGATGATCTTGCTCCCCGTTTTTCGGATTTGTGGGCTACGCTCAAAATCAGTCATGACGATTTTATCCGTACAACCCAGGCGCGGCATACCGTGATTGTTCAACAGATACTGCAGTTTGTTTATGATAAGGGTGATATTTATCAGAAAGAATACGAGGGGCTTTATTCTGTGGCAGAAGAGCGGTTCATTACGGAAAAAGAGGCTGAGTCCGGTCAGTTCCGTGAGGTTAAGTCCATTAAGGAGAAGAACTATTTTTTTAAAATGGGCAAGTACCAGGAGAAGCTCATCGCGTATATTGAAAATCATCCCGAATTCATCCGGCCGGAGCATCGCAAGAATGAAATGTTGGGTTTTTTGCGTCAGCCGTTGGGGGATTTGTGTATTTCCCGCCCAAAATCGCGCTTGAGCTGGGGGATCGAAATTCCGTTTGATCGTGATTATGTGACGTATGTCTGGTTTGATGCCCTTATCAATTACATTTCTGCCATTGGTTACGGGGTAGATGAAAAGAAGTTTGCGCAGTGGTGGCCGGGGGTGCATCTGATCGGCAAGGACATTCTGACGACACATTGCATTTACTGGACAACCATGTTGTTTGCTCTGGAGCTCCCGCTGCCGGAAACCATTTTTGCGCATGGCTGGTGGTTGCTGGGTGAGAGCAAGATGTCCAAGTCGTTGGGCAATGTTGTGCGTCCGCTGGATTTGATTGAACAGCATGGTGTTGATGCGGTGCGTTATTACCTGATGGCGGAAATGATTCTGGGGAATGATGCAAGCTTTACGCCGGAGAACTTTATTAAACGTTACAACAGTGATTTGGCCAATGATTTCGGGAATTTGTTGAATCGGGTGTCGGGCCTTATTGGAAAATATTTTGAGGGTGTTGTGCCGCCGGCTGATAGTCTTACGGAGGCCGATGAGGCGGTCAGGGCGCAGGGGGTTGTTTTGGGGGATAAGGTGCACGGACTTCTTCTTGATTACAGGGTCGATGCCGCTATTAATGAGATCATGAATTTGATCCGTGCGGTGAACAAGTATATGGAGTCCCAGGCACCATGGAAACTGGCCAAGTCTGATCTTGCAGCGGCGGGGCGTGTTCTTTATGTGGCCACAGAGTCCTTGCGTTTGAGTGCTGTTTTGCTCCGTGCCGTGATGCCCGGGAAAGCCTTGCGTGTGCTCGAGATCCTTGGAGTGCCCGAGTCTGGTTTGGCGTGGGGTGGTTTGAAGGCCGGGGTTAAGCTTGAGGTGCATCCTCCGCTTTTTCCCCGTATTGAATTAGAAAAAACAGTGTGAGGCCATTATGCCGGTAGAAACGATCCGTTGGACAGGGAAGTCAGTGCGTATCATTGATCAAACACTTTTGCCAGTCAAGCTGGTTTATCTGGATTGCCGAGATATGGCTTCATTATGGCAGGCGATCAAGACGTTAAAAGTGCGGGGGGCTCCGGCACTAGGGATTGCGGCAGCTTTTGGTGTCCTTTTGGGGATGCAGACGTACAAGGGAAATGATAATCGCGCGTTTGTGGTGCACATCGAGAAATTGTGCGCGTATATTGCTACGTCACGTCCGACTGCTGTTAATCTTTTTCATGCACTGGAACAAATGCGGTTATTGGCGAAAAAGAACGAGCGGCTTTCTGTGGATATGATCCGGGCGATCATGACATCCGAAGCCATGGCAATCTATGAAGAAGACCGTGCCGTGTGCCGTGCTATGGGGGCGCACGGGGCAAAACTTATCAAGAACGGGGCAACCGTTATGACAGTTTGTAATGCAGGCGGATTGGCTACGGCCGATTATGGTACGGCGCTTGGCGTTATGTATGCGGCCAAAGAAGCGGGTCGGAAGTTCAAGGTTTATGCCCTGGAAACGAGGCCTTTATTGCAGGGGGCGCGGCTAACCGCATGGGAGCTGCGTCAGAATAAGATTGATGTGACGCTGATTTGTGACAATATGGCGGCGAGCGTGATGAAGAATAAGGGCGTTGATGTTGTCTTTACCGGAGCTGACCGTATCGCGTCAAACGGGGATGTGGCCAACAAGATCGGCACTTACATGCTGGCTGTTCTGGCCAAACATCATCAGGTGCCTTTTTATGTGGTTGCTCCCAGGACGACATTTGATTTGAAGATGAAGACCGGCAAGGAAATCCCGATCGAGGAGCGCGAGGCGGATGAAGTCCGGCGTTTTGCCAATGTTGTAACAGCACCGATCGGGGTGAATGTGTTTAATCCCGCGTTTGATGTGACGGATAACACACTCATTACGGGCATTGTGACGGAATACGGCATTATCCAGAAGCCATATGTGGTTAATATTCGCCGCACCCTGGAGGCTTCAAGGGGATGACCAAATTATCGCATCTGGGTGAATTCGGCCTCATTGAAACGTTGAAGAAATTCCAGAATCTTTTGCCGCGTGTGGTCAAGGGGATCGGTGATGACACGGCTGTGCTTAAAGTTCGTGGTGGACGGTATCTTTTATTCACGACCGACATGCTGGTTGAGGATGTGCATTTCTTGCGCCGCATGCCTCCGAAGGATATTGGGCATAAGGCACTCGCGTGTAATTTGAGCGATGTGGCGGCCATGGGGGGGGAGCCGGTGTTTGCTGTTGTGTCCCTGGGCGTGCCGGGGGATATCAGCGCCCGTTATGTTAAGGATCTTTATGCCGGGATGTGGACGGTGGCCAGGGAGTTCGGGGTCAGCATTGTCGGTGGCGATACGGTGCGTTCAGAAAAAGTGGTCGTTAATGTGGCGCTTTTGGGAGAGGTTGAAAAACAGCGATTGATCCGCCGGCAGGGTGCGCGGCCGGGCGACTGGATTTTTGTGTCCGGGCCGTTGGGCGGTTCTTTAAGGTCGGGGCGCCATTTAAAGTTTGTTCCGCGTGTGAAGGAAGCACGGTTTCTGGTGAGCAAATTCAAACCCTCGGCCATGATGGATTTATCCGACGGGTTGGCCGGGGATCTGTGTCATATTCTCAAGGCCAGCTGTGTCGGGGCTTTGATTGAGGAAAAACTGGTTCCCTGCCACAAGGGAGTTCGTCCGGCGCGGGCGTTGACGGATGGCGAGGATTTTGAACTTCTTTTTACCATGAATGCGGCGCGGGCCAAGAAGCTTTTGGCGTATGAGGGGCCGGATAAATTTTGTTTTCATCCAATTGGGGTTATTGCTCCCCGGCGGGAGGGTTTCAGGATTGTTCGGCCTGGCGGGCGCGTTGATGTTGTTGATGTGAAAGGGTACCGGCATTTTTGACCGGCCAGGAATCATGGATACAAAATCATTTGAATGCCGCACGTTTTCTTATGAAGATACCCTGGGGCTTGGATCCGCGTTCGCCGGGGTTTTGCAGCGGGGGGATACGGTTTGCCTTTTCGGGGATTTGGGCAGCGGCAAGACGGCGTTTGTCAAGGGCCTGGCCAAGGGGTTAAGGATTTCCCCGTATCATGTGCATAGTCCTACGTTCACGCTGATGAATATTTATGAGGGAAGGATCCCTTTGTATCATTTTGATCTTTACCGTATCAGGGGTGAGGATCTTTACGGGTTAGGCTACGAGGAGTTTTTTTACGGTCAGGGCGTTGCGGCTGTTGAATGGTCGGAGCGCCTTGAGGCGTTGATGCCTAAGGAATGCTGGAAGGTGATGCTGGCGCATGCGGGTGAAGATGTGCGCTGTGTGGGCATCAGTGTTCAAGGGGAGAGGATGAAGGCGCGTTGGGCCAAGGCTGTGGTGGATTTGAGGCGTGACTGGGCGCCATTGACGAAAGCGGGCAAGGGATGAAGATATTGGCGGTGGATACATCCACCAAGCATTTGAGCATTGCTGTTAGTGACGGCGAGAAGGCCATGGCCACGCGCAATGTCCGTCCACGCAAAGACATGTCATTGGCCATTACATTTGATATTGAACGCACGCTTCAGAAGGCGAATGTGCGTTTGACGGATCTTGACGGGTTTGTGGTTGGGCTTGGGCCGGGGTCATTTACCAGTTTGCGGGTCGGCTTATCCATGCTCAAGGCGTTTGTCATGGTTACAGAAAAGCCGGTGGTGGGTGTTTCCAGTTTGGATGCCATTGCCATGAACGTACGTTTGTCGCGCGTGCGCGCACCGCTGCAGGTGTGTGTTATTAATGATGCACGCCGCGGGCTTGTTTACAGTTCTTTTTATGACAAGAAGCCCGAAGGGCTTGTGCGTCATCGTCCGTATCAGCTGGAGCCGATGGAGAAGGTTTTGAACGGTCTTCAGGGCGATGTTGTTTTTGTCGGCGATGCGATTCCTCTTTATCGGGATACCATCATGCTTAAGGCTGGCGTTTTCAGGCCTGTATTTGAGCCAGCCAAACACTGGTTGCCCAAAGCCCAGGAGCTGGTCAAGATCGGGTATCAGCGCTTGCTTAAAGGCGAGACGGACAAGATTGATGAATTGGCGCCGTTGTATTTATATCCTGAAGATTGTCAGGTTTCAGGACCCAAGAGCGTGCATGACAAAAGGACGTAAATGTGTTGAGCCGATTTCGCACAAACGAATCCCGCCAAACGCCGCCGCAAGCCTGGGTTGAAATAGACCTTGCCGCGGTGAAATTTAATTTTAATCAGATCAGAAAACTTGCCCGGCATCAGCTTGAACCAAGGCGCGGGCGTGATGTGGGCATGTTGGCTGTAGTTAAGGCAGATGCGTACGGGCACGGCATGCAGGAAGTGGCTTCTGTTATTGCGCGCGAGGGGGGTGTCTTTTTTGCGGTATCGAATGTGGAAGAAGGTGCTTTGCTGCGCAAGCATTTGGGTCAGCGGGCGCGCATCATTGTGTTTGAGGCGACCTTGACCGAGCTTGTTCCGTACTTTCTGAAGTATGATTTGACGCCAGCTGTGTGCACCATGGAGTTTGTGCGCGCGCTGGATACTGCTGCGGCCAAAAGTCGCGGCAGCAGGGGCGCTTCCCCTCAACTGCCGGTTCATGTGAAGATTGATACCGGGATGGGGCGTATGGGTGTCAAGCATGCGGATGCACTGGGATTTGTCCAGGCCTTGTCGGCTTTCAAGCATATTGCTGTTGAAGGTTTGTTCACGCATTTCCCCCTGGCCGATACGGATGAGGATTTTACCTGTGCGCAGATGGATGGTTTCTCCCGGGTTGTTGCTGATGCGATTAAACATGGTGTTGCCTTTACGTACTTGCATGCGGCCAACAGCATGGGTTTGAGCGGGTACAAGAACAGGCTTTTTAACCTGGCGCGTCCGGGGATCATGTTGTACGGCTTGTATCCCTCGGTTAATGTTGTCAAGGCGCTTTCCTTAAAACCGGTCATGGCGGTCAAGGCGAGGGTTTTATTGTTAAAAATGATCACGGCCGGGTCCGGTATCAGCTACGGGCATATGTTCAAGGCGTCCCGGAATATTCCGGCTGCGGTTGTTTCTATCGGGTATAGCGATGGTTATTCGCGTGCTTTATCGAATAAAGCGTCAGTGCTTATTAATGGCGTTCGCTGTCCGGTTTTAGGCCGGGTGACCATGGATCAGGTTGTGGTGGATATCACCCAGGCGCTGGAAGCAGCTCAGGTGAGTGTAGGGGATGAAGTTGTCGTCATGGGGCGGCAGGGCAAGGGCGTGGTGACCGCCGATGATCTGGCGGATTGGGCAGGCACGATCCATTATGAAATTACATGCCATATGGGAAATCGTTTGCCGCGGGTGTATAAAAACAGAAGATGTGAGAAAGATTAATGAAAAAATTCATGATGGTTGGTGGTCTCGTGCTGGGCGTGGTTTTGTTCCTGGGTCCTGTCAAGGATTGTCTGATTCAATCAGCGGCCGTTGCAGGCGCAAGATCCGTTGCAGGCGTGGATGTTGGAGTCGGTTATTTTTCATTAAACTTATGGCGGCAGTCGATTGTGATCAAGGATCTTAAAGTTTATAATCCCCAGGGATTTCCGGCAGAGAAAGTTATGGTTGATGTGCCTGAGATCACGGTTAAGGTGGATGTGGGGGCATTGTTGACCGGAAAAATTCATTTGCCCTATATGCGCGTTAATCTTAAAGAAGTCCGTGTGATTAGGAACAGGGTCGGGGCGCTTAATGTGAATTCCTTGAAATTTGCACAGCAGTCGACGGGAGGGAATAAGGCGGCTGAGCAAAGGCCTGCGGCAGGGCAGGCCCGGGCAAAAGATATAAAGATGCGGCTTGATAGGGTGTTGCTTGATATCGGCATGATCAATATCGAGGATTATAGCTCGGGTAAGGAAAAGCCAAAGTTGACTGTGTTGCAGTTGAATATTCATGATCGTGAATTTAGGGATGTTGCGAGTCCGGTTGAGTTGGGTGGCTTGGTGATGTTTGAGGTGTTAACACCGGTTGGCTTGGATGGGGCTTTTGCTTTGGGAGAGCGTCTTCTGGGGGAAGCTTCCGGTTCTGCGATTGATACTGCGCTGGGCGGTCTTTTCAAAAGTCTTAAAAAGTAGCTGCGGGCCCGGGCTGCTGTTTTGCCATTCCTTCTATCAGAACATTTTCTTGATCAGGTAAACCCCTGCTGCCGTAAAGAGTGCCGGTGCCAGCCATGCGGCGGATATGGGGTCCAGGACGCCGCCTTTTCCAAGGGCAAGGCCAACGGCGTTGATGACATAGAACAGGAATCCGATGGCCAGTGCTATGCCCACAGAGGCAAAGGTAAGTCCTTTGCGGCGGCCTGTTACCAAGGCGAAGGGAAGTCCTACAAAGATAATGACAATGCAGGCAAACGGGTAGGCTATTTTTTGATAGAGGTCGACTTTAAGGCTGTTGAGCGCGGCGATAGCGCCGCTGGCCTTAAATCGACGGATATAGTTCTTTAATTGGCGGATGTTCATGGAAGTCACGTTCAGTTTTTGCTTGAGAAGGTCATCAGGTGATTCTCCCAGGTCAATCATTTTTTCTTTGTAGAATTTGATCTCATCGGTCAATGTTTGGTCATCGGGGTTGTAACGTGCGATCTGGCAGTTAATGAATTTCCAACCTGAGCTGGTCCAAACAGCTTTATAGGCTGTGATCTTATCGGTCATGCGCTGCTGATTGTCCTGTCCGATCACGGTAACGCCCAGGAGTGTTTTTTCGGCGACATCGTATTGGTCAATGAAAAACAGTTTGTTGTTCAATCCATAGAAGAACAGGTATTTGATCGGCGGTGGTTTGTTGGCCCTTCTGGCGCGTTCTGTTTCGCTGATTTCAATCTTGCTTTTTTTGATTTCCTGCGCCATGGTGGCGGCTTGCGGAGCGAAGCGTTCATTGACCAGGAAAACAAGTGCTGTGACCATGAGTCCGAACATGATCGCCGGGCGTGTGATTTTGCGGTAATTAAGGCCGCTGGCCCTCAGGGCGATGATTTCATTATTATTGTTCAGGCCGCTGTAGGTGAAAAGTACAGACAACAGGCACGCGATAGGCGATGTTTGAACGAAGATGACCGGAAAGAATGAGGCGTAATAGTTGATGATGGTGGTGTAGGGCACTTTATTGGAAAAGAAGTCTTCAAGGTGTGTTGCCGCATCAATGAGGATGTAGAGGAACGTGAACAGGAAGATTGTTCCCAGGAACATGCTGATAATGGATTTCAGGATATAACGGTCTAGGATGCGCATAGTTTGTAGTTTAGGGCAGCCACAATGATGCCGCCAATGATGTTGGGTGTCCACATGATCAGGTCAGGTTGTACGATGCCTTGGCTGGCCAGGGCCTGGCAGCCAAGGGATAATAGATAATATGGTGCGGCGAATACAACCGCCAGCAGAAGATTGGCGGTTTTTTGCCGGCGGTGCGTGATGACAGCAATGGGAAATCCAAGCAGGATGAACAGTAGCGGTGAAAAAGCCCAGGATACTTTACGGTGGTATTCGGCGGTAAGCGGGCGTATGTCGACGTTCATGTTGGAAAGCTTGTTCATGGCCTGGGTCAGTTCCTGCAGGGACATGCCTTTGGGTTTTTTCTCACCCTTGCTGCCTTTGCGGGCCATGTCCAGCGTCATGAAGGATGTCTTGAAATTCAGTTTATAGAAATTGTTTGAATTTTTGAAATCAGGTTCGTCCGAAGTGCCGTTGATGAGTTTCAACAGGATTTTCTGTTGGCCTGGGACGGGGGTGAACTCGCCTTCCTGCGCCGAGATGGTGCGTGTCGGTTTTCCGTCAGGCTGGGGTTCCCATATGCGGATGTTGTACATTTTATTAC
The DNA here is from genome assembly GCA_043798045.1 of Candidatus Omnitrophota bacterium. Classification (GTDB taxonomy): domain Bacteria; phylum Omnitrophota; class Gorgyraeia; order Zapsychrales; family Fredricksoniimonadaceae; genus Fredricksoniimonas. Next base: position 8,377 of record JAZDPD010000218.1, read on the forward strand.
GTTCGACCTTGTAAATGAAAATGATATTGCCGTCAAAGGCGTCAATGAAGGTTCCGGCCTCCAGGAGGGCTGCCGGATTTCTGGCGCCGGTTGATTGGAGCAACTCCAGCTGGGCGTCGTAGGCCCTGGGAATGATACGGTCATTGAGGATGAGCATGACCAAGGAAAGTACAATGCCGGTGGCCATCAGCGGCAGAAGAAGGCTTCTTAAGGAGATGCCGCTGGCGCGGATGGCAATGATCTCATTGTCCGATGAAAATCGTCCGAATGTCAGGATGACGGTGGCCAGGGAGGCAATCGGCAGGGTATAGCCTAAAAGTACGGGGATGTTATAAAGAAAGGCCATGGAAACAGAGGCAACATCAACCCCTTGATTGATCACTTTATTGGCCAGTTGCGGCAGATATCCCAAAAGAAAAACAAATGTCAGGACTCCCAGGCAGATGGCAAAGGGGATGACGCATTCTTTCAGGATGTAGTTGTGCAGGATTCGCATGTTGCTGTTGCTAAAGTGATCAATATGACCCTTAAGGCGCCTGCCTTTTTGAGGGTCTTGGCGGCTTCTGATGCCGTTGCGCCGGTTGTGATCGTGTCATCCAAAAGGACTATTTCACTTCCGACGATGTTGGCCAAGGGCAGTATTCTAAAAGCGCTCTTAAGGTTTGTCCAGCGCTCTTTTGCGTGTAATCGGCTTTGATGGTCTGTGGGGCGGTGGCGCTCCAGGATATCTTCTCGGATTTGTAAGTTCAGCGACTGATTGAGGCCAATGGCCATGAGTGTGGATTGATTGTAGCCGCGCTCTCTGAGCCGTGAGGGGTGAAGCGGGATCGGGATGATGATGGCGTTGGGGTTAATATTTAAAGGGTGGTGTTTGATGAATTCCTTGAATAATGAGGCACAGGTGTGCCGCAGGGATGATTTGTTGTGAAACTTGAATTGCTTCAGTAAAATTTGAGCGGATTGGGTATAGTGCAGCAGGCTTATGGACTGGTCAAAATGGACAGGTGTTGAAAAGGTGGTTTTGACAGGATGTTTATTCCAGGGAAGTTTGGCGCGGCATGATGGGCAAAGGGGATTTTTATTTGTGGTTGGATGATAATTCCGGCAAAGGAGGCAGTTACGCGGAAAGACGATGTCAAGCATCCCTTGCAGGCATTGAGTGAAGAAGGCTTTGAGGGATTGTTTCATGTTCACGTTGTTTTGTGCTTTTAAATGCCAGGCTGATTTCCAAAGATGAAAATATCGCATAACGCTCTTGTAACGCATTTTTGATTATTCTACAATCATATGCAGGTGTCAATTAAATCATGCTGGGTGTTCTGTAAGGAGGCTTTATGATGAGGATTTTCCTGTTTCTTTTTGTTTTAGGTTTTTGTGGTACCTCGTTCGTTCAGGCTGGTTTGCCCATGGTGACAGAAAAAGCTGTTATTCAGGCGGCGGACGGCAGTTATTCGGTACAAGGCAAGGATGATGGGGATGACGTTCCAATCCTTGACCCGCATCAAATAACCGCCCTGACGGATCAGAAACTTGTGGATGCCTGTACGGATGTCATTGTCGAGATCGAGGCGTCCAAGACATTTCATTCCACGAGTGGTTTTTCGCCAAAAGAATATAAAAAGTACAAGGCTCTTTTGAAGTACCGTATCCATTTGTCGCTGGAGATCCAGCGCCGGAAGCTTGATATGCCTGTTTTATCCTATTAAGGATAATGGAAACGCTGGACAGTTTCAGGGCTGCAGGGTAAAATCCTGCCGTCTTTTTTACAAATATGTACGTGGAGGTTTCAGATGTTGAACATGTCGATCGTGGATTGCAAGAAACGTTTGTTTGAGGTTTTGAAAACGCAGGCGTTTTTCAAAGGTGACTTTACCTTGTCTTCAGGCAAGAAAAGTAATTATTATCTCGATGCTCGCCTGGTCACATTATCCGCCGAAGGGGCGTTTTTGTGCGGTAAATTGATCCGTGATCTGGTTAAGGACAAGAAGCCGACAGCCATTGGCGGGCCTACGCTGGGCGCAGACCCCATGGTGGGGGCGGTGGGGGCGGTGAGTTTTCTGGAGGGCGCGCCTGTGAAGACATTTATCATCCGTAAGGAGCCCAAGGGGCATGGCAAGGGCAAGATGGTGGAAGGGCCTGAGTTAAAGGAAACAGACCGTATTGTTGTTATTGATGATGTGGCTACCACGGGCAAGGCGTTTATCCATTCCATCGAAGCTCTTGCCCAGGACGGGTTAAAGCCTGTGGCGTGTGTGTGTATCATTGACCGGCAGGATGGCGCCAGGGAGGCGCTGGCCAGCCGCGGGGTTGAAATGTATTCGCTTTTTACGGCCGCAGAGTTTTTGAAATGATCATGAAAAAAATCATCCTGGCTTCAGCTTCTGTGCAGCGCAAGAATCTCATGCGGCTTTTGAAACTGCCGTTTGTAATTGTGCGTTCCAATGCCCGGGAGATCATGAAGATTAAAACCAATGTGGCGGATTTGGTGAAAGAAAATGCCCTCATCAAGGCGCTTGATGTCGCCGAGGAAACTACCCAGGATGCGCTGGTGATCGGTGCCGATACGGTTGTGTATGCCAAGGGTAAGCTTGTCTTAAAGCCCAAAGACCTTAAAGAGGCCAAAAAGAATCTTAAGGAACTGATGTCAGCGCCGCATTGGGTGTACACGGGGGTGGCGGTTGTTGAGACGTCGACGGGGAGAGCCCTGGTTGATTATGAAAAGACCAAGATTTTCATGACCAAGCTGACGGATGAAGAAATTGACCGGTATCATCAAGAAGTGCCGCCCATGGACAAGGCGGGTGGTTTTGACATTGAAGGTCGTGGGGGGCTGTTTATCCCGCGCATTGAGGGTTGTTATTTTAATGTCGTTGGATTGCCTTTGGCCAAATTGGCACAGATGCTCAAGAAATTCGGTGTGCATGCGCTCATGTTGGCCATTATGTTTACGGCCTCCGGTTGCGGCGGCGTCATGACGAATTTTAATCCGGCCACAGATGCCCAGGAAACAACCGTGTATTCAACGGACCGTGAAGTGCAGATCGGTGCAGCGGTGGCCCGGGAATTGGAGAAAGAGTTTAAGGTTGTTGATGATGCAGCGCTTAACGCGCGTGCGGATCGGATCACCGAGAAGATTGTTAATGTCTGCGATCGGAAAGAACTGGTTTATATCACCCGGGTTGTTGAAGAAAAAGACTTGAAAGGTGAGAAACCGCTCGTTAATGCTGTATCGCTTCCTGGTGGTTATGTTTATGTTTTTAAGGGATTGATGGATTATATCAAGGATGATGATCAGTTGGCCGCGGTCATTGCGCACGAGGTAGCACACATTACGGCACGCCACAGCATCAAGCGTTTGCAGGCTTCCTACGGGAGCCTGGCGCTGGCGGCTGGAGCGATGGTGGCAGCGCCGCAGGCGGCCGGTGGTGTTATGGCGATGATGGAGTCAATGTTCCTGGCGTATTCCCAGGATGATGAGATTCAGACTGATGCCCTGGGGGTAAAATACATGAAAGCGGCGGGTTTTGATCCCCGTGGCATGACAGCCATGCTGGAACAATTGCAGGCGTATGACCGCAAACAGCCCATCCGGCCTAAAATGTATGGCCGTACGCATCCGTATGTGCATCAGCGTATCGCTTCGGCTGACCGGATGATCAAGGGGGAATTGAGTTTCAGGGATTATATCCGTTTGACCGGTGAGCGTGAGGATTATGCGAAATAAAGCCGGAGCTCTTTTCTTATTTCTGGTGACGGTTATTTTTAGCGGCTGCCGTACGGCGCCCCAGCTTTGTTTTCGTCAGATGTGTTATGCCCTGGATGTGGTTAGTGATCCAGCTTCCCGTGAGCGTGGTCTTATGTTCCGCGATCAGTTGCCTTCTAAAACAGGCATGCTCTTTGTGTTCGATCACGAGGACATTTATCCTTTCTGGATGAAGAATGTGAAATTCCCGATCGATATCCTGTGGTTGGATGCTGATAAATGTGTTGTGGATATTGCTGCCAATGTTCCGGCGTGCATGGCAGGTACTTGTCCGGTTTATACACCAACGGCAAAAGCCAGGTATGTTTTGGAGATTCCGGCCGGGGATGCTGAGAAAAATGGCATCAAGGCCGGCGATTATTTCTTGGGTAAATAGGCGTGCGTGCTTTGCCCGAACATGCCTTCGGCGGCTTCCAATATTGTTTCCGATAATGTCGGATGCGGGTGGATGGTCTGTTCAAGGTCCTCTATCTTCATGCCTGTTTCAATGGCCAGGGCAGCCTGGGCGATAAGGTCCCCGGCTTGAATCCCTGCAATTCCCATACCGATGATACGTCCGTTTTTCTGGTCAGCGATGATCTTGGTGGCGCCATCGGTGCGTTGGAGTGTGATGGCGCGGCCTGAAGCAGCCCAGGGGAACTTTGACACCATGATATCAATGCCTTTGGCGCGCGCCTCCTGTTCGGTCACGCCACACCAGGCCAACTCCGGGTCGGTGAACACGACCGATGGGATGCACACCGGGTTAAAGGTTGTTCCGTATCCGGCGGCAACATCTGCCGCCACCTTGGCTTCAAAGGAGGCTTTGTGTGCCAGCATGGGGCCTTCTGTCACATCACCGATGGCAAAGATGTTGTTCTCTTCGCTGCGGCGATGCCCGTCGACCGGAATAAGGCCTTTGGGGGTCAGTTTGATGGTCGTGTTTTCGAGCCCGAGGTCGCCGGTGTTGGGTTTGCGTCCAACACACACGAGGACCTGGTCGTAAACTTCCTGGCGAATGGCTCCCTTGTCATCTTTGAGCGTGACACTCAGGCCGTTTTCAGTTTCTTCAGCCGCGGTGATGCTTGTGGCGCACATGATGGCGGTAAAGGTTTTCTTCAGCCGGCGGATGACAATGTCTGCCAGGTCTTTATCAGCTGAGGATAACAACGTAGGCAGTGTTTCTACTAAAGATACCTTGCTGCCTAAGGCAGCATAGGCCGTGCCCAGCTCAAGGCCGATATAGCCGCCGCCGATCACCAAAAGTGATGACGGGATACGTGAAAGTTTAAGGGCTTCGGTTGAGTCCCAGATGCGTTCTGATGTGGGTAAAAAGGGAAGCTTGACAGGGCTTGATCCTGTCGCAATGAGTGCTTGTTCAAAGGCCAGGGGTACTCGTGTGCCGTCAGGCTTGGTGATCTCAAGTGTTTTGTTATCAAGGAACCGCGCTTTGCCCTGGACGCAATGGATGTTACGGATTTTAGCCAGAAGGCCAACGCCATTGCTTAGTTTTTTAACAGTGTCTTCTTCCCAGGTCCTTAATGCGTTTAGATCAATCGTTGGCGCGTTGAAATCAATGCCGATCGCTTTGGCGTGGGCACTTTCTGTGATGATTTTAGCCGCATGGAGCAGGGCTTTTGACGGAATACAGCCGCGATTCAGGCACACGCCACCTAAAGACGCATTCTCGTCGATGAGAGTTACCTTAAGTCCTAAGTCAGCGGCTCTGAATGCCGCCACATACCCGCCGGGGCCGGCGCCGATGATCATTAAGGATGTAGGGATAGATGACACGGTTGTCTCCAGGATAAATGCTGATCGAGAATAAAGGCGATCATGTTGTTGACGCTGCTGTATTTGCAATAAGATAACTCAAGATCCTTCCTACGTCAAAAATAATTTATATACATGGAAAATTGTAATCACAAGTGCGACAGGAAAAATTTAAAAGAGCTCCATAGATCTGA
>JAZDPD010000096.1:0-17622 GCA_043798045.1 Candidatus Omnitrophota bacterium
TTCTTTTCGGCTGGATTTTCTGGAAAAATCGTTCCCTCAAAACCCATGCTCCGCTTGCTGTCGGATTCATTCTTTTCCTGGCCGGCCTGGGCATTTCAGTCCTGATCAATCCTCATAAAACCCAGGGATTCCTGCATTTGGGGCAATACATCAATGCCGGCCTTCTGTTTTTAATCTGCCAAAACCTTTCACTTTCGCGTAAAGAAAGAGTAATTTGGTGCCTTTTGGGCGCCGGCGTCTGGATCAGCTTTCTGGATATGCATCAATTCTTTTTTGGATTCCAGAACATCACGGATTACATGCAAGCCAACCACCTAAACTCCAACCCGGTCCTCGATCGATTTATTAATGAAAAACGGGTTTTTACTCCTTTTATCACATCCAACATCCTGGGAGGATTCCTGATCCTCCTGATCCCCCTGGCTTTTAGCCTGAACAAATACCGCTGGATCGTGGCACCCTTGATCGCGGCCCTGATTCTGACAAAATCGGTCGGTGCTATCGTCAGCCTGTGCCTTGCATCACTTATATATTTTATCTGGAATAGAAAAACAGGAAGAACGTTGCCCTGGATCATTCTGACAAGCATAACAGGAATCGGGCTAATCATTTTACTGCGAATACAAACGGCTGACACCCTGTCAAATCCTTTATATTCTGGCACCATGCGCTGGAATTATTGGGTTGAAACATGGCAAATCATTAAAAACAACCCGTGGACAGGAACAGGCTTAGGCAACTTTGACCTTAACCTGAGCCGCTACAGCCATAACAGCTATTTACAATTATGGGCGGAAACAGGGCTGGCACCCTTATTGACATTGCTATTTCTTATCATGACCTGGCTTCGCCTGGCGCTAACTTCGATCAAAAAAACGGGTTTTCCGGCCTTCTCTGTCGCCGCCCTCATAGCCACAGGGGCTTTCCTGATTCACAACACCCTTGATTTTACGCTTTTGATTCCTGAGACAGGACTGATTGGCGTCCTGATCGCAGGGCTTTGCTTAAATCCGCCAGAATCCTGCCAGCAAGATGCCTCTTGAACAATAAAATATAGCCCCAGGCACACAGATCATGCCAAAAAACGGGGATCATAAATATCAGGAAACTTCTCCATGTTTCATTGCGCATCATGGTTAAATAACGATTCTTGACAAGATCTACATGAAGATCATCACTTAAATACTGCCGTGCAAACGATTTGCCAAACCCCGGGCCTTGCCGCACAGAGCCGCCGCGCACATGATACGCCACGGCACCCGGCACATAATACCCCCGCCAGCCCCGGCGATAGCCTCGCCAGGCCACATCAAGGTCTTCAAAAAAAATACGAAAAACCGGATCAAACCACACCCCGCCAAGCCGGACATCCTCCAGCATCTTGCGCCGATACAAAGCTGCCGCACCGCTAACACCGAAAATATACCCTGCCCGTTCAAACTGTCCCCGATCTGCCGCACCATACCCCCGCTCCCTGGCTGTGCGCCATGCTGTCAGAAACAATCCCGTACTGTCAACCGTATGGCGGTCCTGACGCAAAATCTTGCCGCTGACCATGCCCACCTGCTCCGATTCCAGAAATCCCTTCAATGCCTTTTCAAGAAAATCCGGTGCCAGCGTCACATCATCATTAAGGCATAAAATATACGCCCCGCGGCTATGAAGAATCCCTTTATTCATCGAATCACAGTAATAAAGATTTTTCTCCGACGTGTAAATCTTCAGCTGCGGATAAATCTCCCTGGCTTTTTCAGGCAGCACCGGCAGCAACGAATTATCGATCAAAATAACTTCAATGGCTTGATGCGTTTGCGCGCGGATAGACATCAAACACGGGATGTAATAATCATTCTTCCCGCATGTAACAAGAATAATACTGACAACATCATGCATAAACAACCGCCTTGTAAGGTGCCACAAAAAATATCCCCCGGGAAAGATCAATGACCATCCCGGGGGATCAAAAATTACGTCACAACACCATCAACCAATACGCAAAGCCTCTTCATCACCCTTGTGCGGCAAAGAACCCTTCTTCGCCACCTTGGCCGCAGGCCTGGCACCATGCGTTGACACCAAAGGCTTCCTGGCTACCGGTGCTGATGAAACAGCCGGCCCGCTGGCCGCAGATCCCGATGTTTTAAACTGTTCCACAAGCTTGCGTAAATCATCCGCCTGCGAAGCCATCGTCTGAGCTGATGCGGCCAATTGTTCCGCCGCCGAAGCGTTGGATTCCGTAATAGAAGTGTTTTGCTCCATGGCCGCGGCCTGCTCTTGCGTAGCATTGGCCACATTTTGCAATTGGTCAGCCACTTGCTTAATATTAAGCGTGATGCCCCCCACCATCTTCCCGGCATCCCTGGAAATGGCCACACCCTGCTCAACCTGACGAAGGTTTTCCTTGATCAAATTCTGAATTTCCTTGGCGGATGTGGCCGAACGCTCGGCCAGCTGGCGAACTTCATCCGCAACAACCGCAAAGCCTTTACCATGCTCGCCGGCACGCGCCGCTTCAATGGCTGCGTTTAATGCCAGCAAATTGGTCTGATCCGCGATATCCGTGATCAACTCCACGGCCTCGGCCATTTGCTTGGAACCTTTTTCAATCCCGATCATGGCCTCCACATTACTCTCCATGGCCTTTCCGGCTTTTTGCGCATCCAGCGACACACCCTGTGACACCTGATTGGCATTCTTCACATTTTCCGCGTTCGCCTGAACCGAACTCGACAATTCTTCAAATGAAGCCGACTGCTGCTGGGCACCATCGGCAATCTGCTGCGCACCGGAAGAAACCTCCTTGACCGCCGAAGAAATCATCTCCGAAGCACCCTTGATCTGTATCACCATGGAAGAAAGGCTTTCGGCAAACTTGTCCATGGCCTTGGACATATCACCGATCTCATCCCCGCGACTGATATTAAGACGATGCGTAAGATCTCCCCCCGCCATAAACTCCATGCCCTTGGCACTGCCCTGCATGGGGCCGGTGATCGAGGCGGCAATCGGCAAGGAAAGCAGGAAGCCAAACACAAGAAAAACCACAAAACAAACAATAATGGTTGTCCCGATTTTATTCACAGGCCCCATGAAATCCTGCAAATAAGTACCGGAAGCAACGATCCAATCCATTGTTTCGTTATAGGTATAGGCAACGATCTTATCGCGGCCTTCCCATTTATAAAACTGCAAACCATTCTTTTCTTCCATCATTTTCTTAATGAACGCATGCTGCGATATGTTCTTGCCTTCACTGGTAGGATGCGAAACAAGATCACCCTTGCTATTCATAATAAAAGCATACCCGGTGGTACCAATCTTCATGGCCCGTAAAGTTTTTATAAATGGACCAAACGCCTCGGAAATCTTCTTTCCCGTAAAAAGAATCGCTGTCAGCTCCCCGTTCTGGTTTTTCACCGGACGATACATGGTATAATATTCATCACCCAGAATCGTAGCCCGCCCGACATAATCTTCAGCCGTTCCCTTAATTTTGGACAAAACTTCCGAGCTCAACTTTGTGCCTACAGCGCGCTTACCTTCAGCTTCCTTGACCGATGTGGTAATACGCACAGCCTCACCATTTTCTACTTTAAAAATCGTCATTACAAAACCCTGTCCGACAGCCTTACTAACATAATCAATAAATGAATGATCTGATGAATTAAATGCACGTTTACTGCCATCGGCCGCCACAAAAACAAGATCACCATTGTCAATCTCCACCCGCTTTTGCCCTGCCGCAAAACCGGGATAAGCCTTGGCTTCCAGCACAGCCAGGGCCGTACCCGTATCATCCTTCAACGAGCCAACCACATTGGCAACTTCATTCCCCAAGCCCCTGGCTTGAGCGGCCATAGCGTCCTTATTGCCGGCCAGCAACCCGTCCTTGGAAAGACCATAAGCTATAAAACCCTGGATAATCAGCGGCACAAAAATAAAAACAGACAATAAAACAATCAACTTGGTTTTCATTCGCCAGTCATTAAAGGACAATGTCATCTTCCCCTCCTGTTTTTATACAATACATATTCAAATCTTTTTAACTATTTGTAAAACAAACGCTTACGGCAAAACTTCTTTAACCACATCAATAAATATGGTAACAAATTATAATCATCTTTTCCATAATTTAGTTTTTTAAATAACAACCACTTTTTATGCGGGGGTGAAAGACTTGAAAACGCCCAATGAATTAACTCAAAGCCACTTGCATAACATTTTCAATAAATCCTGCCCGCGAAACGGTTTGACCAAAACATCATTCATTCCCGCCTTGAGGCATTCATCGCCAACAGACTGGTCTGCATGCGCTGTGACACCAAAAATCGGCAATGAAATCCATCGCCCCCCCAGGGCACGTATCGCTCTTGTGGCGGCAATGCCATCCATTCCGTTCATTTGAACATCCATAAAAATACAATCAAACATCTCGGTCCGGCATGCCTCCAGGGCCTTTTCGCCGCTTAACACCAACACCACACGTTTAATGCCCAACACAGCCAACTTGATCTGAATAATATCGAGATTAACCTCATAATCATCCACCACAAGGACCTTCAGTCCCGCCGCATTCGACACTCCCTGGCTAACCACGGAAACCGGATGCTGCAACGCCTGAAGCGTCAAAACCTCTTTATCAGTGCATTTTATAATGGGAAAGGTGAACCAAAACGTGCTCCCCTTCCCGATCTCGCTCACGCAACCAACCTCGCCGCCCATTAACTCAACAAGATTCTTGGAAATAGTTGTGCCCAGGCCTGTCCCGGAAAATTTTCGTGCCAGCCTGCCGTCGACCTGAAAAAACGGATCAAAAACATATTTTAATTTCTCGGCAGGGATCCCGATCCCGGTATCAACAATTTCAACCCTGATCATTGCCCGGCCCTGAAAACCCGACACACCCAAAACATTCATGGTCACACTTCCTTGTGCCGTAAACTTGACCGCATTCCCCACAAGATTGATCAATACCTGTTTAAGGCGATGCTCATCCGCCACCACATAATGCGGGACAGAAACAGCATAATTCAGATTAATATCCAATCCTTTGCGATTCACAATAGAACGCATCAATTCCTGAACGCTTTTTATTTGCACAAAAAAATCCATCGGAGCCGTCACCAAAACAATCTTTCCGGCCTCAATCTTGGCCTGGTCCAAAAGATCATTGATCAAACTCAGAAGAAAACCGGACTGATTCAAAACAATTTTGGCATGATGGCGCGCCTCATCAACAGAAAAAACCTCCGCGATCGATTCCGCATAAGAAATGATCGCATGCAACGGCGTTCGGATCTCATGCGAAACAGTCGACAAAAAACGGCTTTTGGCCTGATTGGCCTCTTCAGCAACAATCCTGGCCTTGTTCAACTGTTCCATGGCCAAATGACGGTCAGAAACATCACGGATAGTTTCAACCGCACCCACAACACATCCCTGCTGGTCATACAACAGCGACGCGCTCCCCAAAAGATACGCCCCTTTGCCGCCGTATGTTTTAGGCACATAAACCTCTGCCATCAATGAATCTTTTTCCCGCCGAACAAAATCATATTTTCGCCGCACCTCATCCACCGAGAAATACAACAGGTCAACCAGCATGGGCCGGCGTTCCCCATAAAAAGGAAGCGCGTATTCATAATCACCCTTCCCCAACATTTCATTCTTAGATACGCCCGTGAGCGTCTCCATGGCCCGGTTCCAGGCCACCACCTTCTTGTCCTTGTCAATGACCATGGTGGCATCCGGCAAAGACTCGATGATCTGGTTCAGGTATTGCTGCATCGCGCGATGCTGCTGTTCCAGCAGGCGTTGCGCATGATTTTCTTTGGTCAATTCATCACGAACGCCAATGGTTTTCTCCAAATTCTCGGCCAGGCTGTTAAAAGCTTCCGCGAGGTGTCTGATCTCATCATAAGAGGAAATGCAGGCTCTTTGGGACAAATCGCCGCGGGCCATCGCGCGCACAACAGAAATAAAACCCAGGATGGGATCAACAATGCGCTGCGTCATTCTCAACGACACAACAACGGCTGTCAACAAGGTCAACACAAACAACAAGAGCGCCCAAATGGCAAACTGATTCCCGACAGCAAAGAAATCCTTCACCGGCATCACGACCAAAAGGGCCCAGGACACCTCATGCATCGGCATATAAATAACAAAGCTGTCGACTCCAAAAACACTGGCCCGTGTAAACCCCTCCCGGGAAAGCCGCAGGTCAGCAAGAATCTTTTCCGTCCCCGATCCGGACAACCCGGTTAACAGCCTTTCTTTTTGAGAGTGATAAATGATCCGCCCCTGCAGATCAATCACAACAACATCCCCGACAACACCTCTTTTCCGAAACCCAACACGCTTTTGGGCGGCAACGGGCAACGTGGCCACCAGCGTCCCCATGTATTCATTACCAAAATACCGGTATTGGGAGAAAAAGAGTTGAAAGACCGGCTCTCCCAAGCGCTCGTTAAATGTCACCGGACTGATCACGACCATATTCTGACGTCGCAGGGACTCCTGGAATACCGCATCCTTGGCATAACTTCCTAGGCCCTGATCCAGTTCCCGTCCCCGAAAAACACAAACCGCCTCTTGACCCTCCTGATCCACATACGCAAGGACCGGAAAAATTGCTTCAAACTTGGAAAGATGCCTGATCAAGGCCATGTCTTTAAACGTTACCGCATAATCTTCAAACTCACGGCTGATCGTGATGCGCTCCATCAGTATCTTTTGCTGCCGGAGCGTATTCTCGATCATTTCCGTCTCAACATCCGCAAAGCGCTGCATGCGCTCCTGCTGAAGATCATTCATATGATGAATGATCAGGAAAAAACACACACCGCCAATAGAAAGCATGGTAAAAACAGTGAGGATCAGTTGCGAAGAAAGTATTTTGAATTTAATAGAATGTGCCTTCATGACGCGGGAACGGCTCCATTATCCATGATGATTTTCTGCCCCTGCGGACTAAAAAGATAATCAACAAAGTCTTTGGCCACCCCCTTCAATTCCCCCTTCCAAACCAGGGCAAAAGGCGTCAGCAGCGGATACGTGTGACGCGCCACGTTTTCCGGGGATGCAACAACCCCGTCCAGCTTGAAAATTGTCAAACCGGCTGGTTTGGCCATACTCAGGGGCGCATAACCAATAACCCCCTTATGTTTAACCAACACATCAATAAGCTCCGGCGTACTATAAATTACTTCCCCGGCAAAACGCTCAATCGACGTCCAGCCGGAAAGATGCTCTTCAATCAAGCTGCGCAGCGAATCCCCGGCTTCGCGCTGCGCCACATAAATTTTCTGATCTTCGCCCCCCAAGCTCTTTCCAGGTTGTTATTTTTCCCGAAAAAATATCTGTCACCTGCTGGGTCGTCACATTGTCTATCGCACTAACATCCGCACTGGCCACAAATACTGCCGGAGAATGCGCAAAAACCTTATAATTCAGGTTGTAGGCCTTTTCTTTTTCCTTAAGAGGCCGCCCCACCCTGGCAAGATCACACTTACCTTCTGCCACGGCCCTTACACCGCCACTGCTCCCGATGCTTTCCGGAATTACCACCTGCAGCCCAGGGCGGATCTTTTCAAATTCACCGGCCAAAACACGCAACAGTTGCTGGCTGTCCCCGGTCCCGGCAATGACAATGGCCTCTTGCGCCGCACTGACGCGAGCCAACACCAAAATGACACAAGTAATGACCCAAACAGATGCTCGCCTCTTCATCACACCCCCCTATCAACAGCCTGTTGGCCGAGATTTTGTGTGCAGATACGCCTACGATATTCTTTTTTATTATATTATCAACAATAATCGTTTGGGATGATTTTATCGGATTTTATCTTCCCGCAAAAAAGCCGTATTCCCTGTCAAAATAGTACGAGTTAATCTATACAACTAACTTGATTGAACAAGAACAACCGGACGCTGAATCGCCGAGAAATGACGATCTCTCCGATAAAATGCGCTTATTTTATCGCAACTGGTAACGGATTATGAATGGGCACCATCTGTAGAATAACCGGCACCACACCAGAAAAATCCCCGCGCTGAAAATCTGCCATTAAGGCAGGGTCTATTTTCATCTCCATACGCCGGCCATCTCTGACAATGTCTAATCCAAGCCTTGCAGCGTTAAAATCAATACCACCGGGTGTCATCTTTTCCTGTTCGTTACTTTTCATCGCTGGATCAGGCTTAACATTATCCAGAAAAGTATCTACTTCAACCTTCATTTGTGAAATGGTATCCGTAAGAGGAAAGCGCTCAGCGCCGGGATAGCTTAGAGTCAATGAATCGATATATTTAAAAACAGACCTCCTCTCTTCCACATCAAAATCACCACCAGCCTTAATCTGGTCAGCCATGCGCATCAAAGGCTGCCGCATTTCCATATCGATGCGTTGCAAATTCTTATCCCGGCTCTCTTGCACCATCAATGGAATCTGCAAAATCTTGCCGTCACCAATAATATGCCTTAACCGATTTTTATAAAAAATCCCGCTTTCAATAAAAAGATCAATTGTTCCGGTGATTTGCTCCAGCATGGTCGGCTTCAACGCCCTATTCGCTTCCAAATAAAATTCCTGCCAAAGTCCGGGAATCAATGCCACCATGTTATCCCCATGCCCATAAATATCCGCTGTGGCCATGATCCGGGCGCCCACCATCATTTCACGAATTAAACCCAAATCGGAAACACTCCACTGACCGGAAAATTGCTCATCAAGAAAAGTGCGCGTCGCATCACTGATCTCCAAAGCTTCCTGTGACAAAACCCGGCTAATATCTTCATACACCGCTGCTTCGCGCACCATAACCTCATCAATGGCCGGCAATTGAGGCATCCCAATCTGCGCATTAAAATCCTTGTCAAAAACAACCTTGGTATGGCTTATTAAAAACGCCAACAAGCTCCCTTCCAAATTCGGCTTCTCCTGTTTCACATTTGCAATCGCCACATCCTCATGCCCAGCAGATATATAATTTGGCGTCCCTTCTTCTGTCTTTAATAAGTAATAACCCTCATCATGCCGAAAAACAGCCTCTCGTATAAGACGAGCCCCGTGTTCTGACATCGGGGCCTCCTTTAAATAGGCATCAACAAAATAAAAAAGCTCATTTAAATGGAAAGCATTATGAAAAGAAACCATATTGCCACGCGAAGAGTTTTTCACTATTTCAAGAAATCTCACTCGCACTTCCATCAAATACGGATCTTGCGGGTATTGCTGCAGCACTGAATCCATGGCCGGCAGTTTGTCCACACCCATCCCATTATCTAGCGACTGAATCCGCACAGTTTCCTGTACAATTTGTCCTGAAAAAAGGCCGGCCCCTTCGGCCACATCCCTTGTTCTTTCAAGCCCTGTCCTTAACATCGCAAAATCTGTTCCCCCGGAGAAATACTTGCGCACAATAACCGCATCAAGTGCCGCATCAGAAGCCCGGCTTGTGTTGGCGGGCAATTCCTGAAGTTCACCATCAGATTCCTCCTTGATATAATTGAACACACCTTTCTTATAGGCCTCTAAATACTGATTATAAATCTGTTCTTTAATAGCCGGGTCATCCGATTGAACGCCCCCCGTCTTGCCCTTGTTGGTATACACCTGATTCAAAAGAGCTTCTTTCAAAGCCTGCTTATACCATGACGCCAGGATCATGGAAAAAAACATCTGTCGCAACGGTGCAAAATTCCGGCCATCATTAACTTCTTTTTCGATTTCAGGGACAATGATGTCACGAACGACATTTTTGGCCAACTCCTGGGATTCCCGATCATAATAACCGGCACCCGGCCCATCACCGGCGCGGGCTCCAACCTCTTTTTCGCTGACGACCACCGCTTCTTGCGCGGCTTTATAATCTGATTCCAGCATGACCTTTAAATGACCGCCAACCACATAAGCCGTATCCTCATGTTCCAACACCCTGGCCTTGTCAGCAACAATCCAAACCTTGTTAAACGTATCTATCGGGATATCCGAGGTTCCATAACGCTCCAGCGCCTGGGCATAAACCCTGCCCCAGAAGGCCTTGCCCAGGTCTTTCTCAGGATAAATCATGGATGCCGTTAACTGCTTGAGGACATAATCCTGTGCCAGCATATCACGGCCAAGTTCGGTCTTACCCAAATCCTCCGGGATCATCCGGTCTTTCTCATACGGCGAGAGGTTGACCCACAGGTTATCTTCCTTGATCGTTAGCGCGGCCAGAAAATATTTAATCAGCTTGCGAGATTCATTGCGCAATTTTTCATCGCCCGCCTCAGGATTGTTGCGTGAATCCCCTACACTTAAGCCGGAGTTACCTGTATCAATAATAAAATCAAACAAAAGCGGATTATCCTGATGAATCTTTAACCCCTTGATCATTGCCGGCATATACACAGGACTTGAAATAACCATAGCCCCCGGCTGAGGCATCCACGGCATCTGGGAAGCCAAGGCCGCAGGCATGGCTGTGCCCATCAAAAATGGCATTAACAATAAAGATGAAATAATTCGTTTAAAAATTAACATATATAAACCAACTCCATTCACATCCAACTTATTTGAAGTATAACATATATGAAAATGATTAATAAGGGGTGTGGGAAAGGGGGCTATTTCTGCATCGCCAGCATGAAAAATCTTCTGAAACTGTTAAAAACAGCCGGCATGCTGCACCTAGCAATAACAGCCCATTCTTTTATTGTCAAAAACAGGCTCTGCGTTTGAATAGTTTCTGGAAGCCCTGACTGCTTTGGAATATACTTACTCATTCACTTCTTTCAATTAAGAACCCGGCTTAATACGCAACCTCCACACCTGAAACATTCGAAACAACGCTGTCAGCGCGATATCCGTCCGACCTTTTGCAGTCTGCTGTGCTGCCTGCATCTTTAATAATTCTATACATCAACAAACTCATGAATGAAGGACGCATCAAGAACACCCGACAGGCTGCTGACTGGCTGGGCCTAGGACTATCGCAGATCAATCATACCCTTGGGCCCCTGCTCCTCTCCCCAGCCATTCAGGAAAAGATATTGACCAGCAAAGACGACCTTATTGCGGGCATCTGCGAATACAAACTCCGGCTTATCTCCTTCGAAACGGACTGGAACACGCAAATGGAACTTTGGCGCGACTCCAGCGGTCATTTGCAAAATCCTGCTAATAAGCACTATTAGTCATTTACTAAAACGTGTCGCTTTCCCACAGAATCAGAGAGCAAGAAATAGAAAATCGCCGAGTTGGGCTGTTTTTAGGTTGGAGAGCTTAAAAGTGAGGGCGATCTATCAGGAAAGAATAGCTGTTGCCAAAACAATCTGTCGCAACCTTTTGCGACGAGCGGACATGAAGAAGCCCTGACAACATTGCTG
This sequence comes from Candidatus Omnitrophota bacterium, assembly GCA_043798045.1. Classification (GTDB taxonomy): domain Bacteria; phylum Omnitrophota; class Gorgyraeia; order Zapsychrales; family Fredricksoniimonadaceae; genus Fredricksoniimonas. The sequence goes on from JAZDPD010000096.1 coordinate 11,375, forward strand.
TGACCAGGGCTTTTTCTATCTCCCTATCCTAAAAATCTCTCCAACACCCAAATTCCAAACAACCTTCAAAATTAATATTGAACAACCCCATCAACATCCTTCTTGACCACATCAGAAACAAGCTCCGTTCCCATGCCAGGCGCTTGTGTATCAACAACCAGGAGCCTCTCCTGGTCTTCTTCTGAAAACTTCTTATCCCCATTGGAATCTTCTACGACATTAACAAAAAGCTTTTTGCTGTCCTGATCATATCTCCAAGACCCCATATTTGTGCCGGAAAGAGTCACCTGCGTTAAGCCCTTTCCATCAAGACCCACCAGATAACCCGCCAGGCCATCCTTGTGATTTATCGTACCGTCGCCATTGATATCACTCTTGCCGATCGTCAACAAAATAAATGTCGGCTTCGACTTTTCTTCGGGCAAATATTTCTTCTCGGGAAAATACACAGCACCGATGTACGCCTTTTCATTGAGAAGCTTCTGCGCCTGACCCGTTTTCTTGTTAATGAAAATCAGATTGTGGCAAGGACTATCGGAATAGTTGTATCCCATATAAGCAACCTTGGAATAACTGCGGCCACCCCAGGATGACACCTCGCCTGACTTCCCGAATGAATATCCCTCGGCTTTCTGATTCCTGTACACCTTCTTCAGGCCCACAGGAACCATAAAAAAATCCGCCCCCTCCGTCAACAGCGGCATTTCATAAACCGTCTTTAATACATACGACCGCTCTTTATCTACGTTTTTCTCTGTCTGTACCTCGATGCCGTTTGAAGGATGCCGGTTAAAACCCAAAACACCCCACACAATCCCACCGACACTGACAAGAATGCCAAGAAGAACCACTGCACCAATAATTGTCCATATTGCTTTATTCACTTTATCAAGATTCATATGTTGTCCTTTCGTAATAGATTCCCGCCTCATCTCTAGTAATTTAACCCATACCATACCACCCACCCCTTCCAAGTCTACTCCAAAAGCATCAAGACGCACCGCATCATTCCAACAACCAACTATTTCTTCATTCCCTTTCTTTAATAACAACAGCCATCCACTGAGACAACAGTTCAGACAAAAATCGCCGCTTCTTTTCATCTATCCCCGCCGTCAAACCGCCCAGCTTTCGCACATATCCAGGCCATACGGCATCCAGCAATTTCGCCCCCTTGGCCGTAACATGGATTGTTTTAAACCTCCGATCATAGGCAATACCCCCTCGGGCAACCAACTTATCCCGCTGGAGTTTTGCCAACACGCGGGTCAAATTTGATGTAGACACCATAAGGCGCTTGCTTAAATCAACCTGGCTGATGCCTTTGTCACCGCTGTGATGTTTTACGATCATTAAAACATTCATCTTCGCAGGCGTTAGCTTATACTGTCCCAAATAATCAGAGATCTCATCCAGAATGCGATTAGAAAGAATGACCAGGCGGTAAACAATCTCTTCGTGATATTTACCTTTACCAACCTCAACGCCGTACGACTCCAGATAATCCATAAACACATCCTTTTTTAATTGGCAACAAATCCGCGAATGATTTCCACATAACTTGCGTCATTCATCGTCCCGAAATGCCCTTGCGTTTCCAGAAAAACAACCTGTTTTGGATTCCCTGCCTTTTCATACAAACGCTGTGTTTGCTTCCAATGAATAAGCGGGTCTCCTTTCCCATGTATTAAAAGCAACGGCGTTCCATCAAGCCGCCCCACGATGTTCTCTGGCGAATGCTCCCTGATATCAAAACCAACAGCCATACGGATAAAAAACAGCCCTATTTCTTTAAAAAACTTTCGACCAAAGACAGGGATAATTGCCTCCCCGGCTACGATCGTATCAGCCATATCATCCAGACTGGCAAATGATGAATCAATAATGATCTTATGAAAAACCCTCATTTCATTCGCGGCATGGATCATCGCCGCCCCGCCAAAAGATACCCCATAGCCAATAATCTTGTCTGCCGTAAACTTCTTCGTTTCTATTAAATAATTCAATCCTGCCATGACATCAAGCCGCTCCCTGTAACCGAATGTTACCGTATGCCCATCGCTCATGCCGTGCCCACGAAAGTCAAAAATAAGGACATTAACGTTAAGCTGATGCCACATATCCACAGTTCCCAAAAAGTTTGACTTATTGGCACCCAACCCGTGCGCAATAATTACCGCCTTGTCTGAATCCGCCGGGACGAACCACCCTTTTATATTTAATCCATCCCTTGTCTTCAAAGAAACATCATCATAGGCAATCGCAAGCGCTGTCTCAGGATTAACAACATCACCGATTTTAACTCGATGAATCGAGGTCATGCCCAAAAAAAACGGGATTATAATAATAATCAGAACACTATACAGCACACAACCGGTGAGGACCTTCCGAACGCTCTCATTCAAAGGCCATCGGATCATCCTCCGCAACGCCAGTTCAAACACCTTTTTGATAATCTGCAAGATCGTAACAAATGAAAAAAGTTGCCATCCATAATACAATGCATCACTCCAAGCCCATTGGCCGCCCATCACCTTACTCAGGTTTTGATTCATGAAAAAACTCAACGCCAAACAACCGGTCAAAAGAACGGCCCAACCCAATATGAATTTTAATGTACCCGCCGGCTTAAGAATAAACAGGCTCCACAAAAACCAAACCAGGGGCATTGCCATCAGAATCATTTCCGATAACGTCATATTTAACCTCAATTAGCCAGCTTTATAATCGCCATTCTCATTCCCTCAACAACAGCCGCCATTTTCTGATAATTCAACTTATCCCATGTGTCAGAGTCCTTGTGATAATGCGGATTCCTTAAATATGCTGAATCTGTCAGCATGACGGCAGGAATATTCACCTCCCAAAAAGAGGCATGATCTGAAAAATTAAGGCCCGGTACGGTGCGAGGGGCAACAATAGTACGCATGGGTGCGCCTTTCTGCCCAATGAAGCTTTTCTGAATACGATCTACCAGCGCTCGGGACCCGAAATCTCCGACGATTGCAATAAAATCTCCCTTATGCGGATAGAAGGGTCCTAAGAAAGGCAAATATTTTTGCTGAAACCAGCCCGTTGAATAATAGCCAATCATGTCAAAAACAATCGCTTCGCGTATTCTTATATTCTTGCTGGCAAGCTCTCGGACAAAGACGCGACTGCCCATTTGTGATGTTTTAAAGAACGGCGGCTCCTCATTCGTAAAAGCAACAAACATAATATTCGCTTTAAGGGGCTCTTGTTTCAAGCTGCCGGCCAATTCCAGAACACCAGCAATACCGCTCGCATTATCATCCGCTCCAGGATTGAAACAGGCGTCATAGTGCGCCCTTATCAGTACATATTCATCAGACGCATTATTCTTAAGCCGAACAACAATATTTCTAAACGACTGTCCATTAATAGTGTATGGCCAACGCTCAACCGTATATCCAAGATCGACCAACCTTTTCTCAATATATTCTGCCGCGCTTTGAAGATTATCATAGGACGCCTGATTTCTAATCCCGACATCTTCACTTAAATAGCGCACCGTATTTTTTAACCTGACCGCCGCCGCTTCTGTAGAAGCATTGGCCCGGAAAGAAGTAAAAACCGGCTGCCAGCCATATGTTGTAGAAAGCCCCACGAACAAGCCGATCGCCACGACCCCCAGCACTCTTATCGCAATTTTTATAACGCGTTTCACAAAATCAGTTGACATATCAACCTCCTAATGAAAAGAATATCACAAGATAGTTGACATGTCAACATATGCAATAAAACGATGCCCCCGCTCTTCAGCGCACATCTTTTAAAAACCAAGAGATCACCTACGGGGGCGGACAAAAAGCTTAAGGCCATCGTCCAAACTACGACGAACTTACATAAAAAAGCCCCGACAACATTGCTGTCATCGAGGCTTTATCTCTCTCCAAATCTGACGTTCGAGAGAATTATATGGCTGACCCGCTAGGAGTCGAATTGAAAGGATTCTTTCAATTCGTCCCAAGATCACCTGGCGAGCTTTAAGCGAGCCGGGATCGTGGGACTACAACCAGAACCTGGGCGCTATCAACGCCATAACGCGCTGTTAAAGCTGCCCCGCCAGGACTCGAACCAAGACTAATCTCTATTTGTATCTCTTCCTCTGCGGGGTGGTACGTTGGTATCAAACCGTCACTCCAAATCGCTTTTGCCTATATTACATACGGAACAAAGCGTTTGAAGATTTTCAAGAACTGTTTCGCCGCCATTAGCCCATCCTTTTATGTGATCAACATGCAAAATTATCGTTTGATCCGTGGCCGGAGAGCGGCCACAACCTTTGCATTTAAAATGATCACGCCGCATGACAATAAAACGTAACCGCCAATTTATTGTCCTTGAAGTTTTATGTTTTGTGCTCGGATCAATTTTCTTTATTTCTTCCTCTGATGAAACAACTGCCTCATTGTTAATGTATGAGACAAACTTTTCTAACGCCTTGCGCCATGTACCAAAGCGATTTTCGTAAGTGCCGACATGATATTTCGAAAGTGGTTTTTGAACCTCCGCATATCGCGGCTGCCTCCCAAACCTAACCCAGATTTCTTCAAGATTCTTAAACAACTCTTCTTCGGAAAGATTCATGGGCGTTCTGGTCTTTTCCAACCCAGCTTTCTCCAAAGCATTAAACCAACTACCGAACCTCCGAACATATGTTGTAGTGCCATATTTACCATGCCCATCATTATCAGTACGATTAAGAGCTGTCTTGTTGAGTTTCGAAGCAATTCGTTTTAACTCAACAATGAGCGCCTCATCTGTAATTCCTCGATGATATTCTTCTAGCTCAAACTTCATAGCACTTGCCCTTTCACCGCACCCATCACAAATCCGTGAACGTCATCCGGCGTAATAACCTGGTAAGAACTTCCCTTGTACTCATTCCACTTCGCCAATACCCGCGGATACTCCCGAGGCTTCCATTTAAACTCAAATCCATAAAGCTTCCCGTCGCGCTCTTCGACAAGATCGACCTCACTGCCGTCGTATGTCCGCCAAAAATACTGATTCGCCTCGATGCGGCGATACTCGCGATACTTCATGCGCTCAACAATGATAAAATTCTCCCACAACGCGCCGAGGTCGTCCCTCTGATCAAGAGAATTGAAATTATTGATCACCGCGTTGCGTATGCCAACATCATAAAAATAAATCTTCCGCAATTTCGAAAGCTCGCGTCTTTTATTCTTAGTATAAACTGGCAACCTGAAAACAATAAAGCTTTGCTCCAGAACGTGAATATAACGCTCAACAGTCGCGCGGTTGATCTTGAGCAGGTTCGCCAATTCCGCATATGAAACCTCATTGCCAATCTGATGAGCCAAAGCTTTCACAAGATTCATGAACACATCGGCATTCTTCATGCCCTCAAAATCAAATACATCACGATAAAGATAACTTGTCTTTAATTCCTTTAGAACATCGATCTTGTCTAAACGCTTCCTAGTGGTCACGACATGAGGATAATTCCCAAAAATAAGCAGCGACTCCAGATCCTTGCGTTCAACACCTTGCCCTTTAGTCATCTCTTCCAATGAAACGGGATACAACGTAAAAACCTTCTTTCGTCCTGCAAGGGACTCCTGTGTCTTATCCAACAGGTTCATTGTCGATGAACCCGTGACAACAACCTGTAAACTTTTCTTGTAGTGATCGGCTAAAAGTTTGAGAGTCTGGCCGATGGTGGTAAGCTTCTGACCTTCATCAATAAAAACGACCCTAGCATCCCCGATTGTTTTTTTTAACGAATCCAGCCCCTTATTCTCAAGAAGATCGCGGTGGTCGGGATCATCACAGTTAAAAGTCCGCGCCTCCCCTTTAGTCCGGAGGCCTTTGACGATTTCAAGAGCAAGCGTGGTTTTTCCAACTTGGCGAGGACCTTGGATGATCAAAACCTGACCATGAAAGGATGTCTTTAAGATGTTTGCCTGCAAAATGCGTTTTATCATATGGCGTATTCCTGCTGTTACAGGGCTATTTTACGCCATGACAGTCTTTAGTCAAGCCTGGTTTTCCATATTGTAAAAGTGGCCCTCGCTGCCACATCTCTCCCATACCCATAAAGATATGTCCGTTATGACAGTTCGAAAGTCATTTACTGAAAAGCAACGAAAACTCACAACTTCAGAGATAAAGAAATAGGACTTCGGTCAGTTTTCCCCTTTGGAAAATTGTAATCACAAGTGCGACAGGAAAAATTTAAAAGAGCTCCATAGATCAGC
>JAZDPD010000224.1:0-2297 GCA_043798045.1 Candidatus Omnitrophota bacterium
GGATAAATTTCTAAAAAACATTTTATGAAGGAAAATTGTCATGACAGCTGAAAGCAATGAAGAAAACACCCTGCAGACAGATAATGCGGCTTTCAGATACGGTGTTTTCACCAAAAACCGCGTTGAAGCATTCAGCGACGGGATCTTTGCAATTATTGTCACGCTCCTTATCCTGGAGATTCAGGTCCCGCATATCGAGCATATGAATTCGTCAATGGCGCTTTTGCATTCGTTACAAGCGCTCCTGCCGAAGTTTGTCAGCTGGATCATCAGTTTCCTGACGATCTGTATCGTTTGGGTCAACCATCACCGCATTTTTGATTCGTTCAAGGGATTTAATATCGCGCTTTTCTGGCTTAACGTGCAGGTGCTTTTGTGGGTGTGTTTTATCCCGTTTCCCACCGCGCTTATCGGTGATTATCCGCACAATCCGCTCGCAGTAGCTTTTTACGGCATTGTCATGGCACTGACCGGGGCAGCGCTGGTGGCCGTCAGGTTTTACGGTGCCAATAACAAGGATATCCTCAAGGATGGCATCCCCATCAAGGCCTACAAGAAGGCGATTGTGTTTGCGTTCATTTTCGGGCCGGTCTTTTATCTGGCGGGTGCCGCTCTGGCGTGGATCAACACATTATTATCGTTTGCCGTGTATTTCCTGATTGCCGTTTACTTCATCTTCTCGTTCAAGTACCACGGCCATCAGCAAAAAAGCTGATTTCTAGAAGTAGTTTTCGGCGTTGTCCTGGGGGATAAAACCGAGTTTCTTTTTTGTTTCGGCAAGGTCAAAAACAGGACGGGCATTGTCACTGACAGCGAATGCGGCCAGAAAGCTTGTATTGATCTCCAGGGCTTTGCCAAAAGCCTGGACCAGGTCCCGATGACTGCAAAAAACCGCACGCATATAATCCCCGCCATAGGCTTTGGGATTATCCTGGGGCACAGTCCAGCCGATACGAAGCGCTACAAATTGCATGCCCGAATACGATAAATGCCGGCCAAGATTCTCGCCATAAACTTTTGATTCTCCGTAAAGGCACACGGGACTGGGCGGCATATCAAGGGTGATCAGACCTCCCAGTGTTCCTTGCAAGGCCTCACCAATAGCCGCTTCATGATAAAAATTGGAACTGGCATAAACGATCTTCCTGACGCCCGCACGCCGGGCTTCTTCAAAAACAAGGCTGGTTGCCAGGAAATTATTTTGCAAGGTTTGCTGGCGCGGGGCATTCGGATGGGGATTGCCTGCCAGATGGATCAGCGCATCCAGGCCGTTAAAAATACCGTCGATTTCGTTCTTTTGAGCAAGATCGGCTTTGATGAATTTTGATTCTGTTATCAGGCTGCTTTTTCTTGAATCATAAAGAGAAAGGTCATAATCCTTGCCAAGGCCTTTCCGGAGCGTTGTGCCTATATTTCCAGAAGCGCCGGTGATACCGACCTTATTGATTTTGATTATTGATGTATTCATATTTTTTTATTGTATGTGTAAATCAATTATGCAGCAAGGAGATTTACAAAAGAACGTTTGTATTATATCATCATTGTTTATAAATAAATAAAATGGAAAATAAGGAGAAATATGCTGCGAAATACTTTCCGGATCTTTTGCGTAGGTGCCATGTTGGCACTCTTTTCTTCCAATGTTTTTGCCGGTGAAGTGCATGAAGCCGCCAAGAACGGTCAAATTTCCAAACTGAAGATGCTCCTTGAAAAGGACCCGACCCTATTATATGCAGCAGATGAAGTGGGTAAGACCCCGTTGCACTGGGCTGTCGGGCGCGGGCAGATCGCGGTGATCAAACTGTTGCTGGATATTTATCATGTCAAGGCGGATATCAGGAACGCCAATGAAGGAACCCCCTTGCATGTGGCGGCATCGCAGGCTCAGCCCGAAGCGGCCAGGATATTGATCGCGCACGGATTTGATGTCAATGCGCGCACCAAAAACGGGTCAACACCCCTGCATTTTGCAGCAATCAAGGGCGGGAAGCCCGGCCATCTTGAAGTGGCCAGGATACTTGTTGAACATGGGGCGGATGTGAATGCCTGGACAGATAATGGCGCAACACCCTTGTCCATGGCCATGTACAGGGGCAATATGCAGATCATTGACCTCCTTCGTGCGCATGGTGCCAAGAGCGCAAATGCTCTTCGAGAAGGAAAATTGTAATCACAAGTGCGACAGGAAAAATTTAAAAGAGCTCCATAGATCAGCAAAAACTGTTACTTTGTAAGTTAGTCGACAAAACAAAGAACAGGAGATCTATGGAGCAGAGAAATTGTAACATCAAGCGCAA
>JAZDPD010000126.1:0-9102 GCA_043798045.1 Candidatus Omnitrophota bacterium
GTTCTCCATGCCTTAATATATGATGATCATGTTTATCTCTGAAAAGGAATAAATTAGCAAAACTGTACTCTGACAAATAGGTATGAACATTTCTCAGCCGGCCCTGCAGGTCTTTCTGATGATTTAAGGAAAGCGGCTGAATGGCATTCATTTAAACAGTGCCTCATAGGCAGAGTACCCCTGCTTATTAAGATCTTCCCTTGGAATAAATCTTAACGCCGCAGAGTTGATACAATACCTTAAACCGGAAGGCTCAGGCCCATCGTTAAACACATGCCCCAAATGGGAATTTGCCTGGACGCTTCTGACTTCCGTACGTTCCATCCCATATCGGGCATCTTTCTTTTCCGCAACATTACGCGTGTCCAGCGGTTTTAAGAAACTTGGCCATCCTGTGCCCGAATCGAACTTGTCTTTTGAACTGAATAAAGGCACCCCGGATACGACATCCACATAAATCCCCTCACGATGGTTATCCCAATACTCATTTTTGAACGCAGGTTCAGTGCCGTCTTCCTGGGTTACATGACACTGCAAGGGAGATAGTTTCAATGCGGCTGTTTTCTTGTCCATACAGGCCTCCTGTGCCAATGAAAATGAAGAAAAAACAGTAAGAAATATAATGACTTTCAAGCCAATAAAGAATATTTTCATAAAGCCTCAGTCATTTACAATCGATACCCCAATGACTCAGGATTTCGATTCTATTATCAAGCAATAAATGCATATATTCAAGTTCCATATCAATCATATCCTGATCACGCTTGCGAAGCCACTCGGATAACCATGCAAATCTCAACGAAATAACAAGTTCCAGGAAATACGTCCAGCTTCTTTCTTCATAAATACCAGCCTTTTGTAATTGCCGGATAAGATCGGATACCATCTCGCGCATTAGGCATGAGGGATGTTCAATTCCCAAACAGCCGACCATATTGGCCAAATCATACATTTCCGGTTTTAGCCCCGCAAACTCCCAGTCGATCACGGTTTTAATATCATTCTTGCCCCAGATAACATTCATAGGATGAAAATCTCCATGGCAAAATGAAAAATCTAAGGAATCATATCGCACCATAAATTCTTTTTCCAGAAAGGAAATAACCGGTGTGATCCCAGGAACCAACTCATGACGATGAACATTGATCTGAGACTTAAGGTTGTAAATATATTCTTTGATTGAAAATCTCTCTTCATGACAATAAAAAGGGATGTCCGCAGAATATTCTCTAATTTTTATAAGAACGTCAGATAAAACGCCTGCGCGCCATCCATCAAACATATAACTTTGACGGTCAAGTTCTTCCCCTGGCAAAAATGAAACCATCTGCCATAATCCGCTCGCATACTCCTGGATAGGAAGTCCGTTAACACCCGTCAAATATGGGGTTACTTTGGAAAACCCTCTTCTGGAAAGATAATCCAGGGTTTTAATAATCTTTAATTTGGCCTGAAATGCCGCCGGACGTATTTTCTCGATCGCCCATAAATCCGCCTGCTCATCTTCAATCACGATGCGAAAAAGAGTTCGTTCCGGGCTTCCCGCCGGAATCAATCCCGGACGCGTTGTTTTAAACTTGATCCCCCAACAGGCACACAGGGAAATAAGCATTTCAGGATCAATGACAGGCTTGATTTCCGAACGAATGATCTTAAGATTTTGTGCACCCGCATTTCTAAGGTACGCATGGGCAAAAGCAATCCCTTTATCGCATTTATTCCCTTCAATCCGCACATGATGGCTTGACTCATACACAACCGACAAATGACAACCGTTTGGACAAGATAAACAAATCATACCTGAACTCAAATGGAACACTCCTGTAGATGATTCATTAAGGATATGCTATATTTAAAACATGATAAAAAAATTACTTATAATTACCCTCATCATGTTTCCTTTTCAAACCGCTGGCATGGCTCAAACAAATAATAACACCTATGCCGCATTGCTCGATGATTTTGCCCTAGCTGTTAAAGGTCATGATGAAAAAACACTTTTTTCCTCATGGGAAAAAGTCAATGCTGATGCAAATGCTGTTGAATACATGAACAACACTGACCCGGTTCTTGCCACCTATTTCCGTCAAACACGAACTATCATTGAATCCATGAAAGCCCTTCAGGAGTTCAGAAAACATTATTCTCAATCCGTTGAACTGCCTGCAATGCCCCAATGGCCTGAGATCCCATATCCATTGAGTAATGGCGATAAAGCTTTGACCTATCCTAATAGTGACCAGCAAACAAACCAGGAAACACACCAGCAGCAAATGAATAATCCGCCGCCAGATAATCAAACAGTCGTCAGGAATCTTCCCAACCAATCCAGACGTTCAAATCAGGATTATATTCAAAGCGAACTCAACAGGAACTCGTCAACTTCACAATAATTCTTTATTAACAAAAAAAGCGATTCTACCCGTATTTTCCCATATTAGTTGGTAACACGAACTAAAATAAGAAGACCCTCTACAACAATTTTGTCGAAGAGGGTTTCTTATTCTTACGAATATAATAATTGTATTACTTTGTACCTTGCGACTGCTCAGCTTTTTGTGCCGCCATCATTTCTTCAATAAACTTCTTCTGGATTTCTTTCCAATTGTTGATTTGATCAGGTTTCATGATCTCTTCAACCTTGCGTGAAGCTTCAATATCCATGCATGAATTCTCAACCTGCAGATTGGCAATCTTCTGCATCAACGCCTTGATATTCTTGATCTCATCTTTTTTATTGATCATAGCGGTCAAGTCCTGACGCATGGTGGTCAAGTCTTTGGCCTTATCATTAAGGGTGGTCTGAAGATCATTCATGATCTTTTGCATATCCCCAACCTGTTTATCCGTTAACCCGACTTCCTTTTGATAGTCAAAGATTGTCTTCATGCCCTGTTTTTGTGCTTGTGACATTTCCGCTGCCGGTGTTTTCACCGCAGGATCAGCTGCCAAAACTGTTGAAACAACCCCGATAAGAAGAACCCCTGTCAACATCCATGTTTTCATAATACCCCTCACTTTTTGAAGTTTAACTAAAGTATTTCGTTGGTTAAATATTAAGTTGAACGATAATATACCACAAATTTCAAATAGGGAAGAAAAAAGCTTAAAAACATACTTTTATTCCCTGGCGAATGGCAAACGCCCATGAAGAATGATATACTTTTCAAGGGGAACAGTTCTTTAAGATACGAAAAGGCAAACTACTTGAAAGAGTAGGACGCAAAGCCATGAGCCTAACGCAGTATAGAAATGCACTGCTACGGTCGTCTGGTTGCCGTAACCGGTCAAAATGACCCGTTCCGTCAAATAATGTCCTTTCTTTCCAGTCCGCCTTTTCGGGTAACCAAGGGGGCGGATATGCACAAGAAAATACTGGGACTGATGTTTCTGATCCTTTTTACACTACCTGGTGCTGCTTCAGCAGAAACGGCAGTATTTACAGTAACCGTAACAATACCCAACCAGATTGCGATGCCTCTAGAAAGCACTGGGGCTGCAACAAAAGATGAAAAAACCGGAACACTGACCCAGGTTCAGGAACTGGTCAGGCATAATCAGCCTGTTACCGTACGATCTATTGTGATCCTATAACATTATTCGGCAGGTTTGCTGTCGCTTAAGCGCAACGGTATATGCAGTGTATAAGTGGTTCCCTCAGGTACATTTATGTCACTTTTGATCTTGATCAAAGGAATGTATTTTAAAGGCATCTCTTTCATGTCCAAAGATACCGTATGTTTACCTTCAGCAACATCCCTGAAGAAATAAACACCGCGGCTGTCCGTTAAAAGCTTTACCTTGCCATCCAATATCACCCTTACCTTAGAGACAAACTCATCTCCCTGATCAGGAGCACCGTTCCCATTCTTGTCCCTGAAAGCAATCCCGTAAACACCTGAACGTGTTGTCAGTCCAAAATCGGCAGATTGTACCTGACCTTGACGGATTTCAATACGGTACGATGTGGGCGTTGAAAAAACATACCCTGTCGGTAATGTTTCGAAAACTGGCGTAACTAAGACTTTTCGGGCATGTACCGAACATTGAAACTTCCCGCTGGCATCTGTTTCAACGACTTTATTCCCGACTTTGATTTGAACACCGGCAATACCTTTTTCATTTGCTGTACGAATCCCGTCACCATTAAAGTCTTTAAATAAGATTCCGGAAACAATCCCTTGTGGATCCCACGTTAAAGGCATGCCCCAATTCATGCGCATCCCGGCATGAATATCCATATCATTATACGATGCATTCCCTTCCACCAAAGGCCAAACCCTGCGCAAACGGCCGTCTATAAAATAATTGACATCATTATTGGGATGATAATTAAAACCCGTGGAGAAACTCATGCTGTCTTCCCCGGCCAGGAAACTATTGTTACTCTTGAAATTCTGCTCCTTACGGTAAGTCAGGCTGAAATTCCCTGATGTTTTTTCATTAAAATTATCGTAATAAGAAAGCCCCGTATAAAAAACATTCGGATTTGATTGAAGGCCGGAAACTGTATCTTTCAACCAGGAATATTCATAATTGGCGTTATAAGATAATCCGGCCAATAATGGCAACTGCAAGCCTGTGATCGCACTGGTACGGTCAAACTCGGATAGAGGTGAAGATGCATACCTCGCCCGCTGACGAACAATCCCCGTATAAACACTGCCAATACGTCCATTCCACACATCAAGGTTGTGCACAAGGCGTGTGGTTACCATTGAACTCCGGCGCGGGGATAACTCCTGCGGTGAATCGACGTAACGCACACTTGTGTCCACCATATTTCGCTGATTGATGGGCACACGGGCATTTACAGAAGTATCAAAATTATATGCATCCGGATTTTCAGGATTAAAATAGGCCCTGTTGCGGTACATATCAATGACCGAGCTGAATTTAAGTTTCTCCCATTCTGTTTCTGTAGTCCATAAGGCGCCGATTTCACCCTGGCTTAATCCTGGCCCAAGTACCGTGGCATAATCACGGTTCACATCACGCACATTGAGTGCTGTTTGAAAACCATCTCTTTTCCATTTAATGCCGCTTAATAAGGCAGTACGTGAAGCATCATTGCGTGCCAATTCCGCATTAAGGGTTGTTTTGTCGATGGTGCGCATCCCTTCGATCGAATAAGCACTTTTGGCAACCGCTGGATTGCGGTCAGCACCATAAGATTGTGCGTAATTGAATGCCAGATAGTTTTCTTTATCTTTGGGAAACAAAACCATCCTGAAACCCTTGACATAAGATTTAAGTTCTGTGGATGCCAATGTTGAAAAACCACCAAAGATCGGACGCAATTGTCCATTCGTGACGGATAGGCCAACAGCATCCTTGAAAAGATTGACATCAAGAAACTGTCCGCGTAAGTATGTCAGCGGCGCTGTCAGCAAAGATTGCCCTTTTAAAGCGTCAAACAGCCGAACATTAAAGTCACTTGTCCCAGGGACAGGGATTTTTTGTAGACCAACCGTATAGGTGGGAATAGATTTAACTGGATTAAATCCTGTCAAGGATGCAGATGCATCAACGTTACCATAAGGTGTTTGACCTTCCATCCCGATCTGTTCATAAAAACTTGCATTCTGGCGTTTCATATTGATTGCCTGAGGCCCTGTGTAATAGGTGCTCCAGTCGTTTGAATATTTCAGACGAAAAGGCTCTGCATGTTCAACAGGCGCCAAACTATTAGCCAACTCTTCTGATGTGATGATCGGCAGGATGACCTCCACATAGATCGTTGTACGTCCTGTATCATCCCAAACATGCAAAAACGTGCTGCCGTGTTGATTGGCATCTACCTGAACGCGATCACGTGATACCTGCTGGACCTGGATGGTTAACGGATCAATAACAAGGAATCGTTTAATATTCTTGCTTTCCAGGATAATAGAATGTTTGAAAGCAATGCGGACCACAGGTTTTAACGGATTCAATTTGACCAAATCTGAAATACTGACAACATCAATGACAGCTTTTTCATTTTTGGCCGTGCCATAAACAAGGTCAACCCTGGCTGAAGAAGCAACAGGTTGTTTATTAATTGTAGAAGAAATAACAGGTTGAGCAATAACTACGGGCTTCAGGACCTTGGCATTTTGAAAGTTATCAATGGCATTCAGGACAGTTTCGGCGCGCTGGTTATCAACATCGCTCGATGACACGGAAACTTCAACGATCTCGCTTGAAATAAATTGTTCATCATTAGCCCGTTTTAGCATCGATAAATACCGGACAGGCTCAATCGCATCAGGTTCCAGCTGATGAGCTTCTTCAAACAAACGAATAGCTTCAACATCATTCTGATTCGCTAAAGCATTGATGCCTTCAGTGACCAAAGCTTTATAAGCATTGGAAAATTCGACAGCTGAGCTTATGGAAGGAAATAAAAGTATCCCTGTTGCAAGGCAGCAACTGAGGATTATATTGTTAATCCTGCGGCACATCGACCGTAAGGTTCCCGGAAGAATCCTTGGTGAGCTTGACTTCTTTGACAGCAACATTACCCTCTTCAAAATCGGCATTGATGACCATACTGTACTCGCCAGGTTCCAACTTGAATGATAGCGGTATCGTCCATTTTGCCGCAACAGATGGCGGAATATAAAGTTTCTTGAGCTCACCGCGGTCAGCAACCAGACCATCATTGTTCATAACATAATATGTAATTTGCGGGATTAAAATCACGGTGCTCATATTATGGAACTCCCCTGTTAAAGAGGCAACATCTTGTTTTAAATTCTTCAGTTCAGCTTTTTTCTCAATATTCTTTGGTTCAATGAAAAAAAGCGCGCCGACACGTGTGATAATGTTCACGCCTGTGGCATCCTTATAAGGTTCAGAGGCCCTTTCAAAGAAAAGGATACCGTAATGCCCAGCATCATACTTCTGGGGTACATTGATCGAATATTCAATTTCTTTCTTACCCTGCGGAGGTAATGTAAATTCCTGTGGGGAAAAATTAACCCACCCAGCGGCAGAAGTGCCCACCCCGGTACCAACAGGAAGAAATTTCTTGGCCCCTTCATACGGCGGTTGGTATTCGAAATCTTCCCAATAAGCCTTAACAACCTGTTCTTCTTGTGTGGTGTTATGAATCGTAAGAGATTTATTGATACGATCCCCGCCGGACACGTTCAGGTTGATCTTTCCCTGTTCAAGGAAAAACTGAGCCCTGGCCGGTCCGGCGAGAATAGCACTAATGCCTAAGATAACCAAATTCAATAAAATGAATTTTTTCATCACCGTATCAATATCCTTAATCAATCATTACACAGCAGAAGCTGTGATTTTAATTGTACCTGAATACGCACCACCCTTATCGAGTGTCGTAAATAGTTCAGCACCCGTCGGAGTGGTTGCAAGTTCCGAATTAATACCAACATACGTTCTCAAGAAACCGCCGGTTGTATCGGCCGGAAGGAAATGCTCTGGTGCACTGATAAGCGTTTTAAGCAATCTCTTGGCATAAGTCGCATTTCCATGAGCCGTCAAAGCTGTTTCTGTTGTTCCAACAACTTTATAAAAAGAAGCACAGGCTTTCCAACCCAGACCATTACCACCTGTTGCTAGGTTTTGGTTATCGCCTTCCACATACGCCATGCTCAGATCCAAACCACCTATGCCATTGGTCGTGCCCGCATCAATGACAAAATAATGATCAGGTAACCAGATGTGGTTTGTCATATTGAACGTCATCGGATCCATGCTCATCTGATTATTCGTGATGACTGTCCTGTTAAGGATGTCGTTTGACATGACCTTGGTCAAGGAAATCGTCACACCCGAAGCCTGCGGAATATTCGCGGAAACCACGAAGTCTACACTGGCAAAAACCGGTAGTGTTTGTGCAGCAAGAAAAAGCGCTGCCATTGTTGCAAAAAATACTTTCTTCATACTTCTACTCCTTTTTTGATCGTTTTATTTAATTGTTTTCGCTACTTACTTTTGTTCTGCCTCAGTTATTATGTGAGGATACTAATTTTGATCTAAAGAAAACCTAACGGGAGCCAGAAAATTGCCTGCATTCATTTGGGAATACCCCTCCAAGCGATACAACACTTTAAATGCAACCGGGCTACCCTGCCCATCCGATACAAAAATCGGATATTCTCCAACTTCCATAGGAGAGAATTCAGCGAACCTTGTCTTTCCTTTCTGTCCCGAAGGGACTTCAATTTTAATAAAAAAATGATTTTTATCTATCGCATTACCTTTTTCATTCGTAAGCGGAGAAAGCAAAGACTGCGTCACCTGGTACTGCTTATGTAGATTCGTCTTAACTGTTACAAGAACTTCGCGGTCTTCCGGCGGTTTTGTCGCCAGTACATTGGTAAAACTTACACCTTGCGGCGGCAGACTCGCTTCCATGCTGAATATCGGCTGAATGTGCATTTCAAGATTGATAAAAAAATCCTGACGGTCTTGATCTGTCTCAACAGTATATTTTAACTTCCCAATATAATCGCCGGCATCCTGCTCTGAAATCTTATCAATGACCGGAAGAAATTTGATAACGAGTTCACCTTCTGACACTTTCCCGGAAAAAATCAGATCCCGGGGATGTTCTAATAAATTGCCCTGCCCCATACTCCCGGAAAGCATTTGTTCACTGCCTGTGACAAAGAAATTTAATACACCGGCAACAAGTTCATTTGTCCGCTGGTTCACAGGAATAACGGCTGTTTCCTGATAAACCCTGATGTTACTACCAGTTCCTCCGTTAAATGAAATTCTTATTCCATCAGCGATCTGTGGATCAGAGTCGGTATCTTTTAACCTGACAGTTAAAGGGTCATGTAAACCACGTAAATCCGTTTTCCAATTGCCCTGGCTCTCCAGCCTTAAATTAAGCATTTGCTGATCCTGGGAGCCGTCAGTTGTTGAACGAACTGTGTAAACAATCTTGCCAAAGAAATTCCCATTACCGCTGGCTTTATCAGGCGTTGTTGAATACGCCACAACAAAACTGTCACTGTTACCAGCCTGGGCTGATGTATATAAAAGCTGTTCACCCATGCTCAGGAACTCAGATGTATTCAAATATAACGTACCGGCTGTATTCGAATTGTATTCAGTCGCTGTCTTCAAACCGGAAAGATC
>JAZDPD010000214.1:0-3693 GCA_043798045.1 Candidatus Omnitrophota bacterium
CAGGCTGCATTCCTTTCCGGCATAAATAAGGTATGCCTGTCCCAGGGTCTGTCAAGATTACCCTTCGGCGCGTAGCGATCTTGACAGGCCTTGATCCAGACAAAGATGCTCTGTATGCCGGAAAGGAATATTGCGAAAAGGGTGTAAGCACTATCTTTTACGCAGAAGTGTTTCTGTCAATAGTCAAGAGGAGCTTGCCCTGATGAAAGAGAACAAGTTATTTCAACTGGCCCTTGGGCTGCAGCAGCCGTGGGAAGTGCAATCGCTGTCATTTGATGCTGAGCGCCGTCGTTTGGACATTGTACTTGACTTTCCCCGTGGCAGCGTTTTCACCTGCCCGGTGTGTTCCCGCGGTGATACAAAAGCTTATGATACAGTCCAGAAGACCTGGCGCCATCTGAACTTCTTCCAGCACGAGACCTATCTCACTGCCCGAGTTCCACGCGTTCAGTGTGACAAGTGCGGCATCCATCTTGTGGATGTGCCCTGGGCACGCCAGGGAAGCGGCTTCACCTTGTTTTTCGAAGCCATGATTTTGCAGCTGGCCGGCGCGATGCCCGTGAAGCGGATTGCCGACCTGGTTGGCGAACATGATACAAAGCTGTGGCGGGTCCTGCAGCACTATATTGAGGAAACCCGGCGCGAGGCAGATTACTCGGGTGTCACGAAGGTTGGTGTGGATGAAACATCCAGCAAGCGTGGGCATAACTATGTCAGCGTGTTCGTGGACCTAGACGGCCCGCGCGTACTTTTTGCCACTACGGGTCGCGATTGCACAACCGTTGATCGCTTCCGCGATGATCTGCATGCCCACAGTGGCGATGCCAGATCCATCGAAGAGTTTTGCTGTGATATGTCACCGGCCTTCATCACAGGTATCACGGATCTGTTCCCAGACACCCCTATAACCTTCGACAAGTTTCATGTCATGAAGCTTTTGAATGAGGCTGTTGACAAGGTTCGCCAGGAAGAGTTGAAGGCTAGGTCGGAACTTAAGGGAACACGCTACATCTGGCTCAAAAACAGGAAGAATCTGAAGAAATCCCAGGCCGAAAATCTGGACAAGCTTTTGCTGAGCAAGATCAATCTGAAAACCGTTCGCGCCTATCAGATCCGGCTCAACTTTCAGGAGCTTTATAATCAGCCACCAGAGCAGGCTGAAAAGTACCTGCGTAAGTGGTACTTCTGGGCTACCCATAGTCGATTGGAACCGATAATCAAGGTTGCCAAAACTATTAAGCGGCACTGGGACGGTGTTCTGAGATGGTTCACTTCAAATGTCAACAATGGAATCCTGGAAGCTGTCAACAGCCTTATTCAGGCCGCAAAGGCCAAGGCAAGGGGCTATAGATCAGTCAGGAACCTCATCACGATGATTTACATTATAGCTGGCAAACTGCAGTTCGGGTTACCCACATGAAACAGCGAGGAACCATATTTATTCTGGCGATTTTGGATGTGCAATAACAGAACTGGCCTCTCTTGAATTCGATGGATCAAGCTCTTCTATTGAAATGCAAGGCGAGTATGATGAAAATGACATCTCCGGCCAGAAGAGATTGTTTGTTTTTGGAACTGAATTCGAGGAGAATATAAATCCACCTGATACAGAAACAGGAGTATTTTACTTTTCGGACATTTCGTCAGGTACTCCTGATTTTGATGGATCAGATATTAGTGTGAGTATTATTAATGGGGATGACGATTTTGAGTCCGATTATCGCAGTTCGTTTTATATAGGAGAACACGTACCTTTATCCCCACCCAGACTCTGCAATGATAATGGGCGAGTAATTGTGACGTTCACTGAGCTACCTTTTACCAGTAATTCAGAATTCACCTTGATTAGGAACAATGTTTCTGGCGGTCAGAGTGATATATGTGGAACCGCCCTTCAAGATGGCGGCTTTGCGGGAAGAGAGTTCACAATTGAGGATAGCTGCGCATTTCAAGAAGGAGAGTCTTATCAGTATTTTCTTGACTTTAGTACCAGTGGAGATGTCTACCGTACATGGGACTTGGGAATCGTCACTTACCAATCTGTCGAGGATGAGAATCATTTTGATATTGGGTTTGAGTTAGGGAGCAACTATCCAAATCCATTTAACCCAGTGACGGAGGTGCCGTACACGATCGGTGTACCAGGTGACTATACACTTGAAGTGTATAATATGCTTGGGAAGCGTGTTCTCAGATATGAAATGCGGTCTGTCTCAGTAGGTTATCATAATCAGACAATTGATATGTTGGGATTTTCCTCAGGAGTTTACATCTATCAGCTTAGCGGGGAAAGCACTTGCCTTAAGAATAATATGTTGTTTGTCAAATAATATCTGTGTTGATAGATGTATTATATTACATCACAAAGGAGTATTGTATTGATAAGATGTCTGACAATCCTGATCATATTCATAACAAGTTGTTCCTCCTCAATGTCAACTGAAATTATTGATTGGAGTAGGCTTAAGCTGGGCTCACTTCTCTATCAGCAATTAATTGTAGATACGTTGGCATTTGAACATGACAAAACGGTCAATTTAAGGATTCTATATAATCCGTTTAAAATTAGTCCGATAGGTGAGCACTCTCTGACTTCCTCAATTGAAGTTGACCAGAATGAGCTATCAATTTACCCCATTGATCCTGGAATAATTACAACAGATCGATTTCCATATAGAGCGATAGATTTCCCAAGTGATATTTTACAAAGAGCATTTGGATTTGGTTATTATGGTGTCACATTTTCCGCATCCGTACATAGTCATGATCAGGTGCAAAAAATAGTCAGCAATCCAAATGTGATACTAGTAATGGAAGACTCGCTTCTTCCCGAAAAGGTATACTATAAAGCAAACCAAAGAGACTACTTTTCAGATTTCTACAGCCGATCAATCAAGGGAAAAACCATAAGCGCTTTCCTCAATAGTTATAGCGTTTGTGATACAACTGATCTTGCCCAATTTTATCTTGAGTGGCTCGATGATGACATTCAGTTTAACGAACACATCTTCCTGCATTCGACATATGAGCAGATCATTCGGACTGAGTATCCCAACAGGTTTCGGACACGACTGACTTTTTCCTGGCCCATATTCCAATCAGACTTCTCTTTCAGTGATTCGATACATGTAATCTCCCCGAATCAGGGAGTTCTTTGGGTGGATTTTCACACTCTTTATGAATACTGCAGAAAAATAGACCTGCGCTATTTTGAGTTTGTCCCCTTCGATGAAAGTATGCCAGAATGGTTAAGGGTACCATTTCAGGGGATCCCAGCAAGTTATCCAGAAGAATGGTCGAAATGTGATAACAAAGTACTTGAAACCATCTTCTATTTGGGTGGAGATGGACAGGAAATCGATAATGTAATTAAAAATAACAGGGCTGCCTTTCCACCAAGGATCCGATATTTACTCAGCGTTTCTGATAGCTCAATGTTTCAGCGTGAAATGGTAGTTTTGAAACCACTGCTCTTGTGTGCTGATTTAATTCCAATACCAGTATATGAAACATCATTAGATAGCATTGTTATGAAAAATGAATGTGATGATAATGTAGCGATAACAGATAATTTGCAAATGAATGTTGTTAGTAGCGATAGTGTAGAGATATTACTTAACTTTTTTCAGCTGTCACGGGTAATTTTGCTGACTAGCGTAAAGAGTATTAGTATTCAGGATCGGCGAAAAAGAC
>JAZDPD010000228.1:0-6208 GCA_043798045.1 Candidatus Omnitrophota bacterium
GTCCATGTGAGCCAGTGGGCGGTTGATGAGTCGGGGACAGCCATCGACAGTCATGAACTGCCAGGGTCAGCATTGGCGGCTGAGGTGGCGGGACTGGTTCAAAAGTTTGGTGTAGAGTTTGTTACGATCGAGTATTACAAAGACCGATTGAAGTTGGTGGAGGCATTAGGGTCATTCAGGAAAATCTTAGGGATCGGAAATTTATGAGCCAGGAATATTTGGGATCATTGTTCGGGTTACAGGGGAAGAATGTGGTTGTGACCGGCGCGGCCGGCCAACTGGGGCAGGTTTTCTGTCGTGCGTTTGTTGCAGCCGGGTGCCGTGTTTATGCGACGGACGCGGTCATGGCGGATAAGGGTCTTTTTGATGCGCCCCAACTTACTTATCATGTGTTGGACATTGTGGATATTGAGGCTGTTGATGGTTTCTTTGAGGGGCTTTCTGCCCGGGGTGTGCATGTGGATGTGCTTGTTAATAATGCGGGTGTGAGTGTTTTTGAGCCGTTTGAAGAGCGTCCTGAGGCGTCTTTTGATTGGGTCATGGGTGTGAATTTGAAAGGGACGTTCCATTGCATTCGGGCATATGCCCTGCAGGTTAAAAAAACGGGTAAAGCCGGAGCGATCGTGAATATCGGTTCCATTTATGGTGTGGTCAGCCCGGACCCGCGCATTTACACGGATTGCGCCCGCAAGAATTCGGAAGTGTACGGGGCGACAAAGGCGGGTATCATCCAGATGACAAAATATTTTGCCGTTCATCTGGCCCCAGAGCATATTCGCGTGAATTGTGTTTCTCCGGGAGGTATTTTTAATCCCCAAGCGCCACAGGGGGAAGATTTTGTGAAGAATTATTCGGCCCGCTGCCCTATGGGGCGTATGGCGGATGCCCAGGATATGGTGGGTGCTGTGCTGTATCTTTCTTCACAGGCAGCAGGGTATACCAATGGGCAGAATCTTGTGGTTGATGGCGGGTCATCCAGCTGGTGACAAGGAAAGGATCATTATGGGAAATATCATGAAAATAGGTGGTCGTAAGGTCGGGCCCGGGCAGCCGGTTTTTGTTATAGCTGAAATCGGGCTGAATCATCATGGAGATATGAAAACCGCAAAGCGTCTGATTGATTCGGCGGCTCGTGCCGGCGTGGATGCTGTCAAGTTTCAGACTTATATCACAGAGAAGCGGACGTTCGCGGGTTCGCCTATTTTTGATATTCTGAGAAAATGTGAATTGCCATTTTCATGTTTTAAAGAATTAAAGGATCATGCCGCCAGGAAAGGGGTGATCTTTTTTTCCACGCCCTTTGATGAGGACAGTCTGGCTTATCTTGAGAAGATCAAGGTTCCTTGTTATAAAGTTGCATCATTTGATGTTGTTAATCATAAGTTTCTGAAACAGGTTGCGGCAACGGGCAAGCCTGTCATTCTTTCTGTTGGCATGTCGGACCTGAAAGAGATCAAGGCAGCGTATAAGATCCTTTCTTCACATACACAGCAGGTAGCTCTTTTGCATTGTATTTCAGCGTATCCGACTGAAGAAAAAGATGCTAACTTGTCAGCTATCGCCTTGTTAAAAGATGCGTTTGATGGCGTTGTCAGGCAATCAGATCATACGGCGGATATTGTTGTGCCGTTGTATGCTGTTGCCGCCGGGGCCAGGATCATTGAGAAGCATTACAAGATCGATGATCAATTTGATTGTGTTGATGCACCGGTTTCGATTACGCAAGAGCAAATGCAGAATTTAGTCATCCAGATCAAAAGAGTTGAAGGCATGCTGGGGGCCGGGAGTTTGGGGGTGCGGCATGCTGAAAAGGGTTGTAAAGTTTTCAGGAGGCACGCAGGTTTAAAATGAAAAAAATCTTTATTTTCCAGTCAGGTAAGGACAGGGATTACGGGCGGGAGCTTTTGTGTGCTTTTGAGAAATGCGCGCGGCAGTCGCTGCGGTTGAGTTTAAATAAGCTCACGGTGGATTTTCTGATCAGTCATTCGATCGAAGTCTTGATTTCCAACGGGTTGCCCAAGGAATGGTATTTCATCTTGAAAGGGCTTAATATTGTTACCATTACGATAGATGATCTTGGTCAATATTCTGATTTGGCGGATATCGTCATTGATTATAAATGTCAGGATAATAATCGGTATTTTACCGGCCCAAATTATTCTGTCTGCCAGAATTCCGGGATGGAGTTCGAAGAGATTTCTGATCTTATAACTAAGCTTGAATGGGATTCAACGTTTTGGGGTTTTCCGGTTGCTTATTTAAGCTCAAGATCCTTGACCGAGAATATCATGCACAGGGTTGATCAGGTTGTTAAAAGAGACAGCCTTTGTTTAATAGAATATCTTTGTAATTGTCATGATAATCGTAGTGTCAAGATAGCTGAAAAGAATGGTTTTCACTTTACGGATATCCGCTTGTCTTTTGAAAAAAAGCTTGATAAAGATATGCAATGCATTGTTTCAGAAAAGGTGGTTTTTGCCAAAGCAAAGAAAAAAGATATTCCTGTGCTAAAGCAGATCAGCGGGGATCTTTATAAAGATAGCCGGTATTTCTTTGATGATAATTTTGAGCGGAACAAGGTAAAAGAGTTTTATCAGCGCTGGATTGAACGGGCTGTTTTAGGGTTATTTGATGATGAATGTTTTTGCCTTTATGACGGTGCTTTGCCGATCGGTTTTTGTTCAATCAAATATAATCTTTCTTCCAGGACGGCTCAGATCGGCTTGTTTGGTCTGGCGTATCAATACCAGGGTCGAGGGCTTGGGCGGGTGCTTTTGTCCAGGGTTTTCAGTGTTTTAATCAATAAGGGCATCAGCCGGGTCCAGGTTGTTACGCAAGGAAGGAATTATGCGGCCCAAAGGTTGTATCAGAATGCGGGATTTCTGACAAAGGCCAGTGAGTTGTGGTATCACAAATGGCTTTAATTTACCTTAAGGCATGGGTGCTGCTTGATCCGGATTTAAGTGGAGTGAATCATGCGTCAAGATAATATAGTCCTGATCATTCAGGCAAGGATGGGGTCAAAGAGGTTGCCAGGAAAAGTGTTGATGGAAATCGACGGGAGGCCGTTACTTGGGCACCAGGTCAAAAGGGTGGGCTCTTCAGCCTTGGTTAACAGGATTGTGATCGCCACTAGCATCAGCAAGGAAGATGATTTGATCGTTTCTTTTTGTCAGCAAAACGGCATTGATTGTTTCAGGGGGTCAGAGAATGATGTTCTTTCCCGTTATTATGAGTGCGCCAAGCAATATCAGGCAGATGTGGTTGTCAGATTAACGGGTGATTGTCCTTTATCTGATCCTGAACTCATTGACAAGGTTATCGATTTGTTTTATTCAAAAGGCGTTGATTACGCGGCCAATACCGTTCCGCCCGGGACAAGAAAATACCCATCGGGTCTGGATGTGGAGGTTTTTAGTTTCTTGGCTTTGACCAGGGCGCATGAGGAGGTTGTGAATGCGCATGATCGTGAGCATGTGACGTTTTATTTCTGGAAACCAGGCCATGGTTTCAAAACAGCTCAGCTTGACAGTGCGGTGGATTATTCAAAGTTCAGGGTTACGGTGGATTATCCTGAGGATTTTGAGGTGGTCAGCTTTCTTGTTAATGAATTGAAGCGGCGGCATTCGTTTGGCCATGCGGGTGAGCTTTTTGAGATCCTTGACAAGCATCCGGATGTCAAGAGTAAGAATTCTCATTATTATTTTGGGATTGGCTGGAATCAGGAGAGTGCCAGGAAAAATAGCTGATGGGGCTTGGATTGTTGGCATTTTATGGCAAAATGATGGACTGTTTTTTACAGAAATGATGATCCACGGCATGGATAAACGATCTTTTTTGAAATTGGCGATGGGGACCGCGCGTTTTGGTCTGGACTATGGCATCGGTGCTGAACAAAAGAAAGTGGATGCAGCTCAGGTTTTCGAGTTGCTGGCGCGTGCTGCCATGGAGGGGTTGGATGTTATTGATACGGCACACGAGTATGGTGACAGTGAGAGGATCATCGGTAGTTTTTTAACGTCTCATCATACAAAACCAAGGATTGTTTCTAAACTTCCACCGTGCGGGCATGGTCAGGTTACGGCATTTCTTGAAGCGTCTTTAAAGAATCTGGGTGTTAATGCTCTTTATGGCTATTTGATCCATCGTTTTGACAGTTATCAGGCGGATCCATTGGTCTGGGATGAGCTTTGCCGGCTTAAGGCAAAGGGGAAGGTTGGGAAGATAGGTTTTTCGTTGTATTATCCCCGGGAGCTGGAAAAGCTTTTAAACGAGGGTGTGCGTTTTGATCTGGTTCAGATTCCGGTGAGCATTCTGGACCAGCGCTTTTTGCCCTACCTTGAGCGCTTGAAAGCGCGTGGTGTTGAGGTTCATGCACGTTCCATTTTCTTGCAGGGGCTTCTTTTAAAGCGGCCCGAAGATGTCCCGTTGCCATTGCAGGGGGTGGTTTCAAGATTATCTGATCTGCGGAAGATGTCGCAGCAAGAGGGTGTTCCGCTTGAAGTTTTTTGTCTTTTGTTTGTAGCGCTTAATGCATGCATTGACAAGGTTGTTGTTGGAATGGGAAGCCCGAGGCATTTTGAAAGCAATATCAGGGCATTTTCGTTTGAAGGTACGGTTCGACGACGGTATGAGCATCTGTTGGCTTTACGGGAAGACGATGAAAATGTGATCGTACCTTCAAGATGGAATTTAACGGTTTAAGAATACATTTATAAGAAGGAGGCGCTATGAAGGGTAAGTTGACCAATCAGCTTAAAACGTGGAGTGGAGATTTTGGAAAGAAGTACACGGACAGAAACATATATGATCCAAAGGCCCTGGACATTTTTTATAAGAAAACCTGGGGTATCCCCAGAAGCAAGATGAATAAAGCGTGCCTTTCTGCTGTACAGGGCAATATCAAAAGAACGCTTGAGGTTGGTTCAAATGTCGGCAATCAATTGGCTTGTTTGCAATCGATGGGATTTGAGAATCTCTATGGCATCGAGATCCAGGACTATGCGGTGGAGAAATCCAAGGAGCTTACCAGCGGGATTAACATCATCAAGGGTTCGGCTTTTGACATACCGTTCAAGGATGGATATTTTGACATGGTTTTTACAAGCGGGGTGTTGATCCATATTGCGCCGGGCGATGTGGGGGCTGTGCTGGATGAGATTTACCGTTGTTCAAAGAGGTATATATGGGGTTTTGAGTATTATGCGGATAAATATACGGAAGTTGAATACCGGGGCAATCATAAGCTTTTATGGAAAACGGACTTTTGTTCTTTATTTTTGGATCGTTTTAGTGATCTTAAGTTGAAGAATGAGAAAAAGTATGGGTATTTGGAGACGGACAATATTGACAGCATGTTTTTACTTGAAAAGAAGAAAGGATAAGAAGGTCGGCCAATATGAAGTATTGCAAGAAATGCATCATGCCTGATACCAGGCCTGAAACGGTTTTTAGCGACGAAGGGGTTTGCGACGCCTGCGGGTCTACGGAGAAAAAGAAGAAGATTGATTGGGCACAGCGCGAAGGAGAGTTTCGCCAGATACTTGACCGGTATCGTTCGGATGGTTCCTGGTATGACTGTGTGGTGCCGGTTAGCGGCGGCAAGAACAGCTGTTACCAGGCTTATCTGATGAAATACAAGTATGGTATGCATCCTTTGTGTGTCAATTTTGTCCCTTGCGCGCAGACCGAGATTGGCATGAAAAATCTGTTGTTCTTAAGGGACTTGGGTTTTGATTTAATACAGGTGGGGACAGACCGCAAGGTTTACAAGGAGATGGTTCGCATAGGTTTCTTCAAGCTTGGCGATACGTGCTGGCCGGAGCATATCGGTATATATACGGCGCCTTTCCGGGTTGCGTATCAGTACAAGGTCCCGTTATTGATCTGGGGTGAGAATCCTCAGTTTGAATACGGCGGGCCGGCGGCCAGCAGGGGTGCCAACAGCATGGATCAGCACTGGCTTCAGGAATTTCAGATGCTTGGTTATCGGCTTACGGATCTTGTGCATGATGGCATATCCATGAATGACCTTAAGTCCCTCACGTATCCGACGGATGCGCAATTGAAGGAGGTGGGGGTTACGGGGCTTTTCCTGGGGTATTATGAAAAGTGGGATCACCTTGAACAGTATCAATTGCTGAAGAAGCTTGGTTTTAGCGTTAATCCGGACGGCCCGGTTGAAGGGCAGTATCTTGATTACGAGAAC
>JAZDPD010000233.1:0-7940 GCA_043798045.1 Candidatus Omnitrophota bacterium
TGCGCTTGATGTTACAATTTCTCTGCTCCATAGATCTCCTGTTCTTTGTTTTGTCGACTAACTTACAAAGTAACAGTTTTTGCTGATCTATGGAGCTCTTTTAAATTTTTCCTGTCGCACTTGTGATTACAATTTTCCAGAGTTGTTGTAAATGTCAGGACGGGACTGTGTGGCTATCCTTTGCAAGGAATTTTGTATTTCAATATTTTCTAAATTGGATGAATATAACCATTTTTTATGTATAATTAGAGAAATTAGAGAATTTGAATTATTGATTATTGTTTGGGTTAATGGGCTGGGGGCGCTGGATGAATAATTATCGTCTTATCTTTTTCACTTTTTTTATATGTGTCTTTTACATCTTTCCTTGTTTGAATATTCATGCTGAACAAAAAAAGAATGTCCTTATAATCAATTCCTACCATCAAGGGTATAAGTGGACTGATGAAGAGGTCCGGGGCATTATTTCAGGGGTTGGGTCTCAAAAGGAGGACATTCAGTTTTTCATCGAGTACATGGGTACCAAGTGGATGTTTGATGAACAGTATCTGGATCAGCTGCGTGATTTGTATAAACGCCGGTTTAGCAATATCAAATTTGATTTGATTATGGCCACTGACAATGACGCGTTTCAACTGGTACGTAAATACCGGGATGATATGTTCGGAAATACACCTGTTGTTTTTTGCGGAGTCAACTGGTTCAAAAAGGAGGATGTGCAGGGGGTTGCCTCCTTTACAGGTGTTAATGAGGATGCCAGCATTGAAGATAATATTGATCTTATGCTGAAACTTCATCCAAAAACCAAACATATATATGTTGTTGCGGATCTTACTACGACGGGGAAGATCATTCATGCCAAGGTTGAACAGTTGATGCCAAAATACAAAGGCCGGTTTGAATTGCATTGGCTGGATGATATGGATACATCACAAATAGTTGATGTGGTTTCAAGGCTTTCCAGTGACAGTTTGGTGTATTTAACACTTTTTCAGAAAGATAGATCAGGAAACTTTCTTGAATTCAGTGAAATAGCGCAGATTCTTTCCAGGAATGCACATGGTCCTGTTTATGGCCTTTGGGATTTTCATTTAGGGTATGGCATTGTTGGCGGGATGTTGACCAGCGGTTATGCTCAAGGGGAGGCGGCAGGAAAAATCGCGCTGCGGGTTCTTCGCGGCGAATCAGCGGGTGTGATTCCTGTTGTCATGAAAAGTCCGAATCGTTTTATGTTTGATTATCAACAGTTGAAACGTTTTGAGATCAATTTATCGGATTTACCTGAAGAAAGTTTGTTCATCAATGAGCCTGTTTCATTCTATTCGGTGAATAAAAGATTGGTTTGGGTTGTGTCATCGGGGTTGTTGATTTTAAGTGTTGTGGTAGTCTTTCTGCTGTTCAATATCCGTTTGCGCAAACAGGCTGAAGTTCTCCTGAAGAAATCTTGTGATGAGGTTGAGAAGAAAGTCATGGAGCGAACGGACCAGCTGTCAAAGCTTAACATGGATATGGAGGATGAGATCCGGCTGCACAAACAGGCCCAGGAGTTGTTAAAAAAAGCATATGATGAGTTAAGAAACATGCAGTCGCAGCTTTTGCAGTCAGAGAAAATGGCCACGGTTGGTCAATTGGCCGCAGGGGTGGCTCACGAGATCAATAATCCGGCGGGTTTTGTGAAAAGCAACCTGGTTTATCAAAGCAGTTATATCGGGAAGCTTGAGGTGATGGTTAAGAAATATGAGCAAGCCGTTTTATTGTTGAAAGAGTCCGGGACAGAACAAGCCTCTGTTATGGTGCAGGATATTGAAAGGTTTCAGCATGAGGAGGGGGTTCAATTGTTTCTGGCTGATTTCTCGAGGATGACGCAGGAAACGATGGATGGTGTTGACCGCATTGCACGTATTGTTAAAGATTTGATGGGGTTTGCTCATGCGGATGCCGGCGGTTTGGTTCAAGTCGATATTCATGATGTTATCCAATCAGCGTTGAAGGCTGTCAAGAATGAGTTTGAATTCAAGGTTGAAGTGGTTCAGGACTTTGCTTTTTTAAGGCCTGTTTTCTGTAGCCCTCAATTATTAAGTCAGGTTTTCTTGAATCTGTTTGTCAATGCGCTACAGGCTGTGTCGGACAAGGGTAAGATCATTATCAAAACTTTTATGGATAACGGTATGGTTGTTGTTAGGATTTCGGATACAGGGTGCGGGATGAGTGAGGATGTTTGCCGGCGTGTGTTTGAGCCGTTTTTTACGACAAAGCCTGTGGGTAAGGGGACGGGGCTTGGATTGTCCTTGGTGTATGAGATCGTTAAGAAACATGGCGGAGACATTACGGTTGAAAGCCGTCCAGGAGAAGGCGCAACGTTTACAATTTTCTTGCCGGTAAAGGCGGGTGTATGAAATCGTTCACGAAGTATTTATTT
Organism: Candidatus Omnitrophota bacterium; assembly: GCA_043798045.1. GTDB lineage: Bacteria > Omnitrophota > Gorgyraeia > Zapsychrales > Fredricksoniimonadaceae > Fredricksoniimonas. The sequence continues at coordinate 2,420 of JAZDPD010000233.1, forward strand.
TTCAATACAGGCAAGCGGTATGATTTTTTAAATATTACACCTCATGTGGACGCCGAGTTAAAAGAAAGCGGCGTTAAAGAAGGTCTTTGCCTGGTTAATGCCATGCACATTACCAGTTCTGTCTTTATTAATGATGATGAATCAGGGCTTCACCAGGATTTTTCGGTATGGCTTGAAAAACTGGCTCCTTTTGGTAAAGATAAGTATCAGCATCATCTTACAGGTGAAGATAATGCGGATGCCCATTTAAAGCGCACCATCATGGGGCGTGAGGTTGTTGTGGCTGTCACCAACGGTAAATTGGATTTTGGACCGTGGGAGCAGATCTTTTATGGTGAATTTGATGGGCAAAGAAAGAAACGGGTCCTGGTTAAGATTATTGGTGAATAATTGTGTGGATATTTATAGAGGAGACGGCTATGAAATGTGATTGTGGGAAAAAACTTTTGGCATCGGTTGCGGTTTTTGTATTTAAAATGGTGTCGGGGATTGTTTTATGTGGGGGGGTCTTCAAGTGGGTCTATGAGCTTATGCCCACAGATGTGTGGCGTCCGGTGATGCCCAGTAAAAGGCTTTTTTTGGGACTTTTTCTGGCGTCGCTCCTTTTTGTGATCGGGTATAAGATTCTTGGTTGTGCGCTGACGGGTATGGGTAAAGCGAAAAAAGGCCTTGTTTATGGTTTTACCATCTGGTTGGCGGGCATTGTTCCGGGCATGATCATGACATATATTACGATGACCGTGAATAGCACGGTTATCCTTTACTGGACGGTTATGTTGTTTGTTTTGACGCCTGTTCAGGGTGTTATTGTTGCCATGATCATGGGAGACGATTCATCTGAATCCTGTTGTTGTGTTAAGAAACCATAATCTTTAATAATATTTTTACGCGGATGTAGGGCGGACCTATGTGTCCGCCCAAACCATTTGGATCAATATGCCTCACGTATTGTCTGTCAGAAATTTATGTAAACAATATGGAACAAAACTCGCCGTGGACAGCGTTTCCTTTGAGCTACGTCCTGGCGAGATCCTTGGTCTGTTAGGGCCCAACGGGGCGGGGAAGACCACGACGATCAATATGATCCTGGGTGTGCTGGAACCAACGGCTGGTAAGATTTTCATTGAAGGGATTGATCTGGCGGCGGCGCGTTCCAGGGCGCTGGAGCATACTAATTTTGCCGCTGTTTATGCACCTCTTCCGGGCAATCTTACTGTTGTTGAAAATTTGCATATTTTCGGGCTGCTTTATGGTGTTGACAGGTTGTCATCGCGCATTGATGAGCTTTTGTCACAATTTGATCTTCGTCAATTTTCGCGTGTAAAATCCGGGGCGTTGTCTTCCGGTGAACAGACCCGCCTTTGCCTGGCCAAGGCCATGCTCAACCGTCCGCACCTTCTTTTAATGGATGAACCCACCGCATCGCTTGATCCGGCCACAGCCCGTGATATCCGTTCCAGTATCCGCATGTTCATGGGCCAGGGGGTTGGCGGTGTTTTATGGACGTCGCATAATATGTATGAAGTCCAGGAAGTGTGTGACCGGGTGATATTTCTTTCGCATGGCAAGTCGCTCCTGGAAGGGGATCCCAAAACGCTCCCGGCGCAGCATGGAAAAAGAACATTGGAAGACCTTTTTGTGGCGGTCGCACGCGAGCCGTTGACGCTCCAGCAGGGGGGTGTGCATGGTTTTTAACAGGGTTGCCGCCGTTGTTTTGCGCCAGTACTATTTGATCCGGGGCAGTTTTGCCAGGGTGCTTCCTCTTTTTATCTGGGTGGCGATTGACATTGTCTTGTGGGGATTCCTGACCAGGTACCTTAATAGTGTCAGCGGGGCAAAGATCGATTTTGTGCCCTTGATGTTGGGGACGGTTTTGGTATGGGATTTTTTTATCAGGATCATGCAGGGTGTTACCATGGCCTTTTTTGAAGATGTGTGGTCGAGGAATTTTCTGAATATTTTTGCAACGCCGATCCGTGTTTCGGAATATGTGATGGGTCTTGTGTGTTCCAGTGTCCTGACCAGTTCCGTTGGGGTTTTGATGATGCTGGTCATTGCCACAATGGTTTTTGGGCTGTCTTTCTTTGCTTATGGGGTGATGCTGCTGCCGTTAATCCTGGTGCTTTTTCTTTTTGGGATAGCACTTGGTATTTTGGGTTGTGCGTTGGTCATGCGTTTGGGCCCTTCGGCCGAATGGTTCATTTGGCCGATTCCGGCCATGATAGCGCCCTTCGCCGCGGTTTTTTATCCGGTATCGGTTCTGCCGGGGTGGATGCAGTATGTGTCCAGGGGTATCCCCCCATCCTATGTTTTTGAATCAATGCGCATGATCATCTCGGGAAAGCCTGTTCCGGCTGAAATGCTTGTCATTGGCCTGATCCTGTCAGTTGTTTATGTCGTGGTGGCAGGGTATATATTTTACAAAACGTACCGGCATGCCGCCCGCACAGGGCTTATCGCGCGCTACAGTGCTGAAAATCTGGGATAAAATTATATTGATACCGTTCTTGACTAAAAAAACGTCTTGTCATATACTCACTACGTTTTTCTTGAAGGATATCCCAAAAAATGGAGTTTCTTGTGTCTTCAAAGAATATTGATTTCAAGTCTCTTAAGGCAAAAGCATATCAATTCCGCATTGATATCCTGGAAACATTGGCATTGGCAGGGTCGGGGCATCCTGGCGGTTCCTTGTCTGCGGTTGAAATCTTTGTGGCGCTTTATGGCGCTGTGATGAATCATCGGCCTGATGATCCCAAATGGGACGGGCGTGACAGGCTGGTTGTTTCCAAGGGACATGTAACGCCTGTTGTTTATGTGTCGTTGGCCAATTTCGGGTATTTTCCCAAAGGAGAACTCAAGACATTCCGTAAATTCGGCAGCCGCCTGCAGGGTCATGTGGTTCAGAAGGTCCCTGGCGTTGAATTCAATACCGGCTCTTTGGGACATGGCCTTTCATATGCCAATGGTGTTGCCATGGCAGCCAAACTCAAGGGCAAGGATTTTAAGGTCTATTGCATCATGGGGGATGGCGAGATCCAGGAAGGTTCGGTCTGGGAAGCGGCCATGAGTGCAGCACATTACAAGCTGGATAATGTGTGTGCCATTGTTGATTATAACAAGGTTCAGGAAAACGGGCTTGTCAGCGATATCAAGGGGATTGAGCCTCTTGTTGACAAATGGAAGTCGTTTGGCTGGCATGTGATCAATGTGGATGGCAATGATCTCGAGGCTGTTATCAAGGCATTTGAAGAATTCAAGGTAACCAAGGATAAGCCGACGGTTATTATTGCCAATACATTAAAGGGGAAGGGTGTCCCGTTCATGGAGCTTAAGAGTGCCTGGCATGGCAAGGCTCCTAATAAAGAACAACTCGCTGAAGCGTTAAAGGTTTTATATTGATATGACAATCAAGCCCACTCCCACACGTGACGGTTTTGGTGAAGAACTGGCCGCCATTGGTAAAGTTAATAAAAATGTTGTTGTTGTTTCCGCGGATCTTGAAGATGCCACGCGTGCAGAATATTTCAAAAAGGATTCGGCGGACAGGTTTTTCTCCATGGGTATTGCCGAACAGGACATGGTGGGTACGGCCGCTGGTTTTGCCAGTGAGGGGTTTGTGGCCGTGACCAATTCATTCGCGGCTTTTCTGACCAATCGCGCGTATGATCAGATCCGCATGGATGTTTGTTACAACAACTTGAATGTCAAGCTGGCGGCGTCTCACGCCGGGGTTACGGTAGGTGAAGATGGTGCCAGTGCACAGTGCCTTGAAGATTTTGCGATCATGCGCGTCCTTCCCAACATTAAAGTTATTTGTCCTGTTGATTACATCGAGGCTAAAAAGGCCACAAAGGCCATGCTGGATGAGTTTGGTCCGTTTTATGCACGTTTTTCACGCGCTCCGTTACCGGTTGTGACGGATGAGGCCACGCCGTTTGTTGTGGGCAAGGCCAATGTGCTGCGTGATGGGGCGGATGTGACTGTCATTGCCTGTGGTGTGATGGTGTCCGAGGCGTTGGCTGCGGCGGAAGTGTTGTCCAAAGAAAATATTGCGGTGCGTGTTGTTAATATGCACACCATTAAGCCCATTGATGTCGGGATGATTGTAAAATGTGCAAAAGAAACAGGGGCGATTGTAACAGCCGAAGAGCATCAGATGGCTGGCGGTTTGGGAAGTGCTGTGGCCGAGGTTGTTGTTCAGAACGGGCCGGTTCCCATGGAAATGGTGGCGGTGCATGATACTTTTGGTCAAACAGGCACGCCGGAACAGCTATTGCAATATTATAAACTTAAAGCCGTTGATATTGTGGCTGCGGTTAAGAAGGTTCTGCTTAGAGTTAAAAATTGATATTTGTGTTTCTTCATGTGTTAGAAAGCCCGGTTTAATAGCCGGGCTTTTTTCATATATTCAGTTAACAAGCCGTTTGGTTTGCTAAAGATTATTCTTGCGTCACAGGCCGCGTGCCTGGTTTTGTCTAGTGTGTCGTATAATTCAGCTTGTTTGAGTGAAGAACTTTCAGCTCTTCCAGCGATTCTTCGAAGGTTGATCGGTTGAATCTGCCGATATATTTTGTGATGCCCGCTTTTTTACAGGCGTCGACTTCTTCCTTGATTAAATCGAGTGTGAAGGCGTCTTCGTTTATCTGGTTAGATGATAAATGGACATAGGTGATAATGGCGGCATCTTTGAAAAGATTCAACGCTCTAAACGCTGTTGTTAATTCTGAGGCTGTTGCTTTTTCTGTCATGAGAATGTCGAGAAAAATGATGTGAGGGTTCATCAGGAATACTTTTGAGGCCAGGTCCATGGAGTTGTCGGCCGTGGTAACGAGGCATCCGTTTTGTTGAAGGATCGTTTTCATCTGTTGGACTGTGTTGGTGTGGATGCCTCCAATGAGGACTTTCTGATAATTTTGTGGTTTTTGTGAAAGGGTTTCAATTTCCTGGATTTTCTTGACTAAGAGGTCGATGTTGGAGGCCTTGGGCACAAAGTGATCAACACCAAGGGCCGAGAAGGATTCTTTGAACATTTCTTTATCCGTGATGATGATGATAGGGATCCATGATGTCTGCGGGTTATTCTTGATAGCCATATAAAGGTCAACGCCATCCATTTCCGGCATGACAACGTCCGTGATAAGAAGATCGATATTTGTTGCCCCGATGATCCTTAGCGCCTCACGGCCATTGACGGCCGTTTCAACGTTGTACCCAAAGCTTTTCAGTTGTTTCTTGACCAGAACTGATGTGCCTAGGTCGTCTTCAGCTAAAAGAATGTTTTTTATCATAACAGGTGCCTTATAAGAAGTGGTGATGTATAAATATCCAGATACTCTATTAAATCAGAATATTGGCAATGGCTTAATATGTCAAATTAAATAATTACGTAACCGCGAATTGTAACTCATAGTGCGACAAAAATAAGCTTTAAGATCAATTGTTACCCTGCAAGCATTCCTTTGCCATTTCATTCGCCGTCTTGTAACCCAGAATCTTTCTGGGATAATTATTCATCCAG
>JAZDPD010000234.1:0-4626 GCA_043798045.1 Candidatus Omnitrophota bacterium
TTGGATGAATAACTACCCCAGGAAGATTTTGGGTTACAAGACGGCGAATGAAATGGCAAAGGAATGCTTGCAGGGTAACAATTGATCTTAAAGCTTATTTTTGTCGCACTATGAGTTACAATTCGCGTTGATTAATCCGGAGTAATATTTTCTCTGGTAAAAATCATTTAATTATATATAATACACCAACTTTCGAAGTTAGACGCGTGTATTGATCGCTAATTATGTTTAAAATTAACAAGTAACGGGGGTTTTTGTATGTATGCAGTCATTCAGTTGGGCTCTTTTCAATTCAAGGTCGCGGAAGGCGATATGATCGATGCGCCCAAGTTAGACAGCGAAGTTGGACAGACACTGGATATCAGTGATGTTTATCTTTATGCCAATGGTGATGATGTTCGTGTTGGCGATCCACTGGTTAAGAATGTTAAAGTTCATGCCAAGATTGTGCGTCATTTACTGGATGAGAAGGATATCAGCTTCAAGTTCAGGAAGCGCAAGGATGCGCGCAAGACCATTGGTCATCGTCAGCAGCTGACGGCATTGAATATTACCAAGATCGAAGCAAAGTAAGATCCCGCCCATGGCGTTCGTCGATACCGCACGGATTCATGTTAAAGCAGGTGGCGGCGGCAAGGGGTGTGAAAGCCATTACCGTGACCTGTGGATGCGTTATCCCCGTGCTGACGGGGGTGACGGTGGTCATGGTGGCAGCATCAGTTTTGTAACCGACCCGCACATTCAGACCCTTCTTGATTATCGATTTAAGCAACACTATACCGCGGAGCGTGGCGGGCATGGTTCATCCAGCGGAAAAACAGGCTACTCAGGGGCTGACTGCCTGTTGCGTGTTCCGGTGGGTACAGTTCTTTGGGATGATGCCACGGGCCTGATGATCCGTGATATGTCTGTTCCTGGTGAAGAGGTTATGGTGGCCAAGGGAGGGCGCGGCGGTGTGGGTAACAAGCGTCGCAAGACGGTTTTGCCTCCGACTCTTGGAGAGGAAAAATACATTCGGCTTGAACTCAAGCTCATTGCGGACGTTGGTTTGGTGGGATTTCCTAATGCGGGCAAATCAACCATTATCAATAATATTTCGAAGGTCAAGTCTCCGATTGCCAATTATCCATTTACGACCAAGCATCCAATCCTTGGCATTGTGGACATGGATGATTTTACTTTTATTGTCGCAGATCTGCCCGGTCTTATTGAAGGCGCGCATTTAGGAAAGGGGCTGGGCATCCAGTTTTTGAAGCATGCGGAGCGCACCAAAATCCTTGTTCAGGTCATTGACATGGCGGGCACCGAGGATCGTGATCCGCTTGAGGATTATGAGGCTATTGTTTTTGAGTTGGAGCAGTACAGTGACCTTTTGGCACACAAGCAACGGCTTGTGGTGGCCAATAAGATGGATTTGCCTGAAGCAAAGAAACATTTGAAGCGTTTTAAAAGAAAATTCAAAGTTGATATTATTGAAGTTTCGGCACTGGAGCATAAGGGTATAGATGCGCTGGTGAATGAAATGGTCAGGATGTTGCGCACAACTGTTCAACCTGTTTAATCTTTTTATGAACCGTAAATTTCCTTTCAAATTTAAACGTGTTGTCATCAAGGTTGGTTCCAGCCTTTTGGCTGACCATATGATGAATCCCCATGAAACGTCTTTACGTTCTCTTGTCACACAGATTTGCGATCTTTGTGATAACGGTATTGCTGTTGTGTTGGTCAGTTCCGGTGCGATTGCGCTGGGTTTGGGAAAAATGGGGGTTCGAACGCGTCCTTCAGATACTCCTTCATTGCAGGCGGCTGCGGCCATTGGTCAGGCGCTGCTGATGCAGCTATATGGCGACCGGTTCAAGGCCAGGAAACATATTTGTGCCCAGATCCTTCTGACATGGGATGATTTTAACACTCAGCTCAGGCATAAGAATGCGTGCAATACGTTAAATGTCCTTTTGGAGCGTGGGATTATACCGATCATCAATGAAAATGACACCATATCCACTGAAGAGATTAAATTTGGCGATAATGATAAACTCTCGGCCATGGTGGCTGCCATGATTGGGGCGGATCTTTTGATCATGCTTTCTGACGTTGATGGTTTGTATAAGAAAGAGGGCGGGCGTTTGACCGATAAAATAAGTGAAGTCTCTGAAATTACGCCGGAGATCAGGCGTATGGCGGGTGGTGCGCGTGATCGCAATGTTTCCAAGGGTGGTATGATTACAAAGGTCGATGCTGTTGAGATTGCGGCTCGTTCGGCCGTGCCGTGCGTCATTGCTAACGGACAGACGCCGGATGTGGTTCGACGGATCGTGTTGGAGAAGGAATCATTGGGTACTTATTTTCCGGTTGCAAGGTAAGTCGTATTATAAGCTGCAAGGTAGGGGCGATTCATGAATCGCCTGTACAGATTGGTTGGTATTATTTTGGATGATTCATGAATCGCTTGCACAGATTGATTGATATTATTTTGGGGATTGATGATGAATATTTTAAAAATGGCACAATCAGCTCGGCAGGCATCGTTTCAGCTGGCGCTTGTTGCCTCAAAAGATAAGGATGCGGCGCTCAAGGCCATGGCCAGGGCGCTTTGGTCTGATCGTGCGGGTATTGTCAGGGCGAATGCCAGGGATGTGGCGGCGGGTGTTAAGGCGGGGTTGCCAGCGGCCATGATTGACCGTTTGACGCTTGATGAGAAACGTGTCAAGTCCATGGTTGATGGAGTTCTGGATATTATCAAGCTTAAGGATCCTGTTGGGGAAGTTTTACAGGTTTCCAGACGTCCTAATGGGCTTCGGATTGAAAAAGTGCGTACGCCTATCGGCGTAGTGGCCATCATTTATGAATCCAGACCTAATGTGACAGCTGATTGTGCCGCGCTATGCCTCAAATCAGGTAATGCTGTGATCCTTAAGGGAGGCAAAGAGGCCATCCATACAAATACGGCTATCTATAAGAGTTTAAGTGCTGCTTTGGCAAAGACCCAAGTACCAGTTGATGCATTGCAGTTTGTGGCAACAGTCGATCGGGCTGTTGTGACATCGCTTTTGAAGCTGGATCAGTGGGTGGATCTTGTTGTACCGCGCGGCGGCGAGGGGCTTATTCGGTTTGTGGCCCAGAATTCAACGATTCCTGTTGTGAAGCATTATAAGGGAGTTTGTCACACCTATGTGAGTGCCAGGGCTGATCTTAAGAAAGCAGGGGATATCTGTTTTAATGCCAAGGTTCAGCGTCCGGGGGTGTGTAATGCCATGGAAAAAATGCTGGTTCATCAAAAAGTGGCGAAGAAATTCTTGCCGGCGATGATCAGGCGCTTGAGCGAGGCGGGTGTTCAAATTCGTGGCGATGAGGCTGTGTGTGGTATTGTCCCGAATGTCCAAAAAGCGGTTGAACAGGATTGGTATGAAGAGTACCTTGACCTTGTCTTGACTGTGAAAATTGTAAAAAATGTCCAGGAAGTCATTGGACATATCAATAAATATGGTTCGCGTCATTCGGATGCGATTGTGACAGAGGATAAGAAAGAAGCGGATGCCTTTTTAAGAGGTGTGGATTCTGCCTGTGTGTATGTGAATGCGTCAACGCGTTTTACCGATGGGTATGAGTTTGGCCTTGGTGCTGAAGTGGGTATCTCAACGGATAAGTTGCATGTGCGCGGGCCCATGGGCCTGGAGGGGTTGACGTCTTATAAGTACCAAGTTTATGGTACTGGTCAAATTCGCAAGTGAGGTTTGCTGGATGTGTACTCTGCTGCCTGTGTCTTAAGGCATATCTGCCTGTTCAGACAGCGGAAACAGCTTTTTCTTGAAAATGGAATATTGAAAGCTTGGTTTCCGAGCTCGCATTCAGATATGCCTTAAGGCACAGGTAGCATCTTATTAGTATATGAGATGCAATAATGTTATAGGGGCTGATCTTGACCGCCCGTAAAGAAATTATGACAAAAATTGCATTATTTGGCGGAACGTTTGACCCTGTCCACATTGGACACCTTCTGATGGCGCGCACCGCGCAGGAAGAGATGGGCTTTGACAAGATTATCTTTATTCCCAGTTGTGTGCCGCCACATAAACGTTCTTCAACGTTGTTTTCAGTTGAAGACCGTATTAATATGGTTCGTTTGGCTGTAGCGTATAATTCTTCATTTGAAGTATCTGATTTTGAAGTGAGAAAGGGCGGACGGTCGTATTCGGTGGATACGGTGCGCCATTTTCGGGAGCTTTATGCGGCACCTGTTAAGTTATATTTTATTGTCGGTGGGGATGCGATCAATCAGATCCATACCTGGAAAGACATTGAAGAGATCAAAAAGATGTGTTCGTTTGTATCGGTGAACCGTCCGGGATATATGCGCGGGTTGGCCAAATTTAAATATCATGCGGTGAGCATGAACGGGATTGATATGTCTTCCACCGAGATCCGCAAGCGTCTTCAGCTGGGGAAATCGATACAGTATCTTGTTCCGGAGAGTGTTTTGGGATATATTAGGGAACATCGTCTTGCAAAAACATAATATTAATAGGGCGGGGAAACGCCGCCCGTACACGCGATGTTGTGTATAACATGTAGGGGCGAGGTCTCCTCGCCCTGGTAAGGACAATATGATAAAAAATCCAAAAGATG
>JAZDPD010000258.1:0-6218 GCA_043798045.1 Candidatus Omnitrophota bacterium
CCAAATGACAAGAATATTTCTCAGCCACAAACCGAGCGTCCCCCGACTCCCGCCTAAAGGAATATACACATAATCACGAAAAAATGTGGTCAACGACATATGCCAGCGACGCCAGAAATCCGTAACGGTCCTGGCAATATAAGGATAATTGAAGTTTTCCAAATAATGAAAACCCAGCATGCGCCCCATCCCAATGGCCATGTCAGAATACGCACTAAAATCATAATAGATCTGTAAAGCATACGCCAAAAGCACAACCCAGGCGCCGATCATGCCATAATTCTGAGGAACCTCTTTTAGCAAGGCATCCACCACAAAACCCATATGATTGGCAATGATGACCTTCTTGGCAAGCCCTACAATAAAACGGCGAGTACCCTCAGTAAAATCCACCCGATTTTCATGACGATGAACAAGCTCATCCGCAATGGCCTGATACCGCACAATAGGGCCGGCCACCAGTTGAGGAAATCCGGCCAAATAAGCCCCTAAGAAAACAAAACTCTTCTGCGCATGAGACTTCTGCCGGTAAACATCCACAATATACGAAACAAGCTGAAACGTATAAAAGGAAACCCCTATAGGCAAAGGTATTGCGGACAAAGGAACATGAGTACCAAGAAAAGCATTCATATTGCCAATCAAGAAATCGAGATACTTAAAAATACCTAATAAAAGAAGATTAACGGTCACACCGACTATTAAAACAAACTTCCGATTAACGCCATGCCCATCCATCCATAAAGCCGTCCAATAATTCAACAAGAGAGAAAAGACCATAACAAAAACATAAAACGGTTCACCCCAGGCATAAAAAACCAGGGAGAAAATAAAGAGAATATAATTCCTGTAAACTCGGCCAGGATAAATAAAATAAAAAGCCAGAAAAACCGGAAAGAACAAAAATAAGAAATTCAGGCTGGCAAATGTCATCTTGTCCCCAGGATCGAATCAAAGGAATATTCGGAAGAACCAAACAAGAAATCCGAACCATTGCCCATAAACAAAACATCATCAACGGGGTATTTCCTCAAGAAAACCTCAAGATTAAAAGCATAGCCCATGTCTTTCTCAAAATATCGAAGGTCAACAATATAAACATTTCTGTAATGAGACGTAAAGTAATGCTCCATACAATTTGAATATGAATCAACAAACATTAACACGTTTCTGCTGCCTTGTCCGCCGGGATAATGAAGAAATCCATAATCTTTACCAAACATAAGAGCATAATAGTTCTTCAAAGCACCATCGGTTTTATATATGCCGCTCAACACGGCCATACGATCATTCCGAGGCAAAGAAAAAAGACCGTTATACAAGACAGTGTCCGGATAACCGCGATCTTCATAATAAGTCAGTGTATCCCCCACCATCGAGAATGCCGACTGTCGAGCGTAAGAACCATAATAAACAATATTATCCAGATGTTTTAATACAGAAGGAAGAACGGCTTCACCTATAGAAGGAACTTTCTTTCTTATCAAACGCAAAATCTGTTCATATCCGGCCCATCCCCCTTGAACAGTCCAATGATGATCCGATCTAAAGAAATAATCCCTGAATCCAGCCTCATTAAATTCAAAAAATGAAAAATCAACACCCCTGGACAACCCCGACTTAAAACGGGTCAAAGCCAACTCCCTGGGCATGGTATAATCCCTGCCGAATTCAGAAAGATCATAAACAGAAAACAGAAGATCCCGAAAAATACCAAAAACAAAAAAATTCACCCGTGGAAACTGCCCCGCCATTCTCCTAAAGAAAAGCAACTGTTCATCGATCTGACGCTGTGTAACAATGGTGAATTTAGAAGGTAACGGTGTTATAAAAGGCCGACTGGACCGCTCAACTAACATTGGCTCATCAGACTGATCTGCCAAAGACATAAACGGTGAGAATGGCAGAAATTCATGATAAAAACCAGCGTTCAACTTATACTTCAATCCGGTCATGAAACCGGGAATAGCTTGAGACAATTTGTAACCCAAAAAATCGTATTTCTTGTCATATTGGCGTTCCCGAATATACTGCAAGATATTCACCGGCCAAGAAACAACAGGGCTATCCTGTTTACGCAAGACACCAAACTGTTCTTCTACCGATTTGTACACCCCAATCTCAACCCTTTCTTCAGCAACAGTAAAAATGGAGCCATGAAACAACTTGTTCAGGAATAAACAGGATGTGGTTAGCAGATATACCGAAATAATAAAAACAAAGATCCAAACAATACACGGAACTCGTAAAAAGAACAAAATAATTGACTGAAATACCGCCCCGCGCGAGACTTTCTGAATTAAGGGTTGGATGATAGTCATAAATTTAATTTTTAGATAACAGATATTCCCACGCACGGATAAGATGGGGCAAAATAAGTCGACCCCTTATACAAAAACATCTCTACACAATAACTTTAAACCCGAATTGTGCATTACGGGCTGTTTTTCGACACAAGCGCTTGCACAAAAAAGTGCATTCGCCTTCGAATTGACCTTCTACAATTTCTTATCCGGAAAAGGCCCGGGTACAACCCGCATTACCACTTTCTATTGAAAAATGCGGGTTAAATTTGAATTATCATCGATGAAACCGGATTTGTCAACCCGGCACAAAGCACTCTCAGAATCTATAAATTATAAACCCCCGATGATCTCGGGGGTTTATAAAAACGTTTAAATTGAACCAATTACGAAGAACAGTGATTTCGGATTACAATCCACTGCCGCTTTAGATTAGACTGTTAACTCATGCGGGCGGACACAAGGTCCGCCCGAAAGCTAACCAAACACGTGTTAACCCTTAGCCAGCAACGTCCCTGATGGACTTGTTTCAAGCCCTAAAAACACCATCGGACTTTGAATCGGCACAATCTTCAAAATAATGCCTTGAACACCCGTAAAATTACCTTTTTGAAACTCAGCCACCATGGCCGGATCAAGCTTCATCTCAACACCCTTACCATCCCTGGTCACATCCAGTCCCATGTTCCTGGCATTCAGATCAATACCACCATTAACCAGCGTATCCATATTGCTGGCTGCGGCATCAACAACCTTAACAGTCAATTCTTCATTCACCTGGACACTACCTGCTTGAGGATAAACTGAAACAGAAATAATGCCCTTCCCCTTTTTCCCATCTTCAAACACAACATACACTCTGGTTTTACCCATCGATACAAGAAACATGCCATCACTAAAGAATTTCTCATCTAACTTAACCGTCTTGGTATCTGCGGCATTGGAGATAATAATACTTTGCGGCACGTTACTTTTAGTAAAGAAAACCCCTCGGGTTACGATCAACGGCGCATCTTCAGAAGGGTGCTGTTCAACAACCACGCGCGCCCCATCCCACTTGATATTCACATCTTTGCTGCCAACCTTAAGAGCATACTGATCACCAGGATCAATTACCTTCTTTTGTGCCTTTTCAGACAGAAAATCAGACACAATTAACTCATTCTTATCATTAACCAAAAGGTACACTACTTCTGGGTTGTTTCCCCCAACGACTGATATCTTCAAACTAACGCCCATAGCTTCACCCTGAACAAGAGGGAATGTCAATGGTGCATTACTAAGATATTCCTGAGTTTGAGTGTCAACAACCCCCTTCATGGCCATATCGATCTTTGCGGAAGCCTCGTCATTGCGTGAGCTGAAGTCATCAAAGCCTATGTTTACTCCCGGCTTGGCAAAAATACCCTTATGCGTAACATCCACACTTCCTATATCCGATAAAGGATCAACATCGATCGCGCCTTGATGTTCACTGATTCCATTCATAACCAGATCATGATAAATCGTCTGATCCGTATTGGGATCATACGTCACAATCCTCATCAGCGATTCTTGAGAATTGTGCATAACTACAACATCCTGCTGATGCCGTGCGATCAGTTGCAACAAAGGCTTGATCGCCTCCTGATCCATGCTTTCTCTCAACTGATTGCCAACGAGTGACAATATTTGAGATTTCCCATTTTTCATCGAAAACGTGGCAAGGGTTTGTTCCAGCCGGTTATCCCTGATCAACGTTAGCGCTAACATAACATCATTACGGAAAATAAATGTTTGTGTATCCCCCGACTGACTTGAACGCCATAAAGTGGAACTTAATCTCAATACCTCATTGATTTTATCCTGTAGAACAATACCCTGAGCAGGATCTTCATTCCCCTCATACTTAAGCTCATTCAAATTGACAATTTCTGCCATTCTATTGCCCGTCTTTGCAATAAGAAAATCATGCGCTGCTTCCCAGCCAGTAATCTTCTTTATATCCGGAGAATAACGAGAACCTTCAAGGCCTACCAATTTATCAACTCTTCTCAATGTTAACCCGTGATAAATCGTCCTGTTTCTTTGCTTGTCAAAAGAAACCAGAACCATCTCATTGGATTTATCATCAGAAAAGAAGGATACATTTTGCCGATGTTGTAAGATGCGTTCAAACAGATCTTTCAGCACTTCTGTTACCGGACCACGATGAACATCATCAGAAAAAAGATAATTACCCACCAGAGAATACAAACGATACTGCCCCGTATACCGATCATGGAACTTGATCAGCGTTTGTTCAATACCGCTATAACTTTCTTGCTCCAGCGACAAAGTCAGCACAGCACCGTTATGAAATGTCACTGCCTGTGTTTTATGGTCTTGCACGAGTTCATATGATTCAACATCACTCTGGGAAAGAAAAACCTGATCAATTTTCTCCTGCAGTGTCAATATCCTTGTCGACACATCAGCAAAAACATTCATGGCCGCATCAAACTTGGGTGTGATCACAAATTCTTCTTTAGCATGATTTAATCCAAAATTAATACCCGTTAATCTCACAAGAGAAAATGCTGGATACTTGATAACTACAGACCCACTTATCGCCCGGGCAAGATCATAATAATGCAAAAACTGAGCATCATTATCCAGAAGGATAATATTATCAGGATCAGTCTTCCCTTCCCTGAATATAGCAAGAGCACCTGAACGCATCTTGCCGCCTTGAACATGTAAAAGGACCTTGGCCTCACTAAAAATAGCCCCCTCCAATGAAACCAACTTCAATAGTGCGGTTAACTGATCCTTTGTCCTTGAATCATTTAAATCTATAGCAACATCTCCTATGAAATGCCCATCAACAGCTCCGAGAACCCGGTCTGTCGACATATCCAATTTCAAATTCATCAGCTGAAAGTCCGCGGGCGCTACATAGACCTTCATCGCACGATCAGAAACCGTACCCTCAATCTGCACCTGGGCCATGGCCATATCATCACCTTTAACCGCCAGCATGGCCTTATCATCACCACTTAATTGAGAAAGCCCCTTCGCCACTTCAAGAGGAGCCATCAACTTTAACCCGCCGGAGAAATACTTGCGCGAAACGCGCTCATCCGCCTGCGCCAATGATTGATCTGCTCGTACGGGCGATTCATGAATCGCCCCTACAGATTCCTCTTTAATATAATTAAATACGCCAACCTTATAGGCCTCCAGATACTGGGCGTAAATTTTATCTTTAACCGCCGGATCATCCGACAAAACTCCGCTCGTCTTGGCTTTATCGCTGTAAACCTGATTAAGCAAAGCATCTTTAAGCGCCACCTTGTACCATGTGGCTAAAATCATGGTGTAAAACATCTGACGCAATGGTACAAAATTCTGCCCCTGATTCACTTCTTTCTCAAGTTCTGGAAGGATGATTTCACGAATGATGTTCTTGGCTAATTCCTGGGATTCCCCATTAAAAGGGATGGCACGGGGGCCATCCCCTACATCAAACCCGTTCAGTGAACGGGCCTGCCCATTTTGATTGGCGGCTTCGTAATCAGAATCCAGCATGACCTTCAAATGCGCACCAACCACATACGCCACATTATTACGCTCAAACACCTTGGCTTTATCCGCCACAATCCACACCTTATTAAACGTATCAACGGGAATATCAGTTGAACCAAACTGTTCCTGCGCTTTGGTATAAACCCTGTCCCAAAACGCCTTACCTAAATCTTTCTCGGGATAAATCATGGAGGCGGTCAACTGCTTGAGGATATAATCCTGTGCCAACATATCCCGCCCAAGCTCGGTCGAGCCAAGGTCATTGGCAATCATCCTGTCTTTCTCATAAGGTGACAAGTTAACCCAAAGATCTTCTTCTTTAATAGTGAGCGAAGCCAGAAAGTATTTGATCAGCTTTTGAGATTCAGC
>JAZDPD010000271.1:0-23780 GCA_043798045.1 Candidatus Omnitrophota bacterium
ATCACATTCTTGGCAAGCTCCTGGGTGTTAGCGTTTGGAAAGCGGTCGGCGCCCTGGGTCGCTTTCGTATCCAGCGCAAGTTCGGCTGGCAGTGTGCCTGGGGACACAGAGCCCCGTTGATTATCTTGTAGCGGAGCACTATGTCCCCGGGTTGGCAAAGCGTCTTGCGCGGCTTCATCCCCGGCAAGTGCCGAGGACTCCGCCGCGTCCTTCTGATGGGACGCGGCTTCGTAATCTGATTCGAGCATCACCTTAAGATGAGAGCCGGACACAAACGCATTGTTGCCATGCTGATAAACCGTCGCTTCATCGGGGGTGATCCAGACTTTGTTGAATGTATCTAGCGGAATATCCGTGCTGCCGAACTTATCATATGCACGGCTGTAAATTGTATCCCAGAACTTGCGACCCAGATCTTTCTCCGGATACATTAACGATGAAGTAATCTGCTTCAAAAGATAATCCTGCGCCAGAAGCTCACGCCCCACATCCGTATGACTTAACTGATCCGGCATGATGCGGTCATTTTCTTTAGGCGAAAGGTTCACCCACAATTCTTTCTCAGGCACAGCCAACCCGGCCAGGAAATATTTCACCAACCTGGTTGTCTCATCCGTTAATGCCTTCCCCTGCAAACCAGTTTGACCGTTATCAACCATAAAATCAAACAAAAGAGGATCCTGGGGATGAATCGAAACCCCTTTTAACACAACGGGTGAAAATTGTTCGGAAAGCCCAACCATCGCCC
Source organism: Candidatus Omnitrophota bacterium (assembly GCA_043798045.1). GTDB lineage: Bacteria > Omnitrophota > Gorgyraeia > Zapsychrales > Fredricksoniimonadaceae > Fredricksoniimonas. The sequence continues at coordinate 749 of JAZDPD010000271.1, forward strand.
CTGGCTGAGGAAGATTAAAAATAACTTGTGCGTAGGAAGGTGAAATATAGCTGGTAACAATAAATGCCGTCAAAACGAGAATGCATACAACTTTCATGTAAATCTCTTCAAAAACCACTTGAGGAATACAATTCAACATGCGTTAACTCCTATAATCTCAATTGTACCCATATGAATTGGAATGTCAAAGAATGTATTTTAATGCATCGCAAAAATCCTTCCTTGTAATCACATCATTCTCAAACGGTCGACAATATCCTCCGGAGCTTCATCAGATCCAATCATAATCCACTCCAAACGCTTGTCCTTACGAAACCATGTCATCTGACGCTTGATATAATGACGCGTATGAAGCTTCATCAGATATTTTGCCCGCTCAAGACCATACTCACCTTTCAAAAATCCTTTCACCTCAGGTAAGCCTATGATCCGGCCTCCGGTTGACGATAATTTAAAATCCAGGAGCCTTCTTATTTCATCTACAAGCCCTGTCTCAAACATATTCTCGATGCGAGCTTCTGCCCGCCTGTAAAGCTCTTCTCGCGGACGCTCCAGGGCCACGATGCGAATATCAAATTTCCCCCAAATACCATTACGCCTGGACATCTGGGATGAAATGGGGATTCCTGAGGCATGAAAAACCTCCAATGCGCGCACGGTGCGCTGCCGGTCATTCTCCTTGATCCGGCATGCCGCCGCAGGATCTACTTTCAAAAGCTCCCGCCTTAAATCCGGCAGATCGCGCGCCTGAAGAATGGCGCGAATCTTCTGATCCGCAACCCCATCTTCAAAAAGACCGTCCAATAACGCCATCATATACATCCCGCTACCACCAACGATAAGAGGTACCTTGCTACGCCCACGGATAGCATCAATCGCTGCCAACGCTAAAGAACAATAACGTGCCGCATTAAATTCTTCCTCGACAGAAACAACATCCACCAGATGATGCGCCACCCTGGCGCGCATCTCTGCCGACGGCTTGTCACTGGCAATGCCAACTTCACGGTACACCTGCATGGCATCACAGGAAACAATCTCAACATTTAATTCAGATGCAAACTCGATCGCTACAGCAGACTTTCCAACCGCTGTCGGACCAACAAGAAAGGTAATGGCTGCAGGTTTCTTCACGGATAAATGAGTGTCGGATACCCAAGCCCGGAAAGCTGGCTTTCCAGCAACTTCGCGTCCTTTAAAGCCGACATCTGGCCAACACGCACACGGTAGTATTTACGCCCCTCAAGGGACTTTGTCTCGATGATATACGCATACTGCTTGCGCGCAATAAGTTCCTTAACAAGCTTTTCAGCCCTTGACTGCTCAAGGAAAGAACCAACCTGTACGGTAAAATACTGTTTTTCTTCCAGCAACTGTTGTGCAATACGATTTTCAAAACTATCGGGGAATTCTGCAATAATCTTCTGCAAATAATCCCTGGCCCGGCTCCAGTGCGTCAGTTTCAGATTCGAACGCGCCACTTTCAAATAAATCAACCCCATCATCTCGGAATGCGGATGTTTCTTCATCAGCGATGTTGCCTCTTTTAAAGCCTTGTCATAATACCCTTGCATATAAAGCGTATCGACAACACCGATCACGCACTTCTCATAAAGCTCAACAGGCGCTGTTATCTCGGACGCCTTCCTGAACACATCATACGCCGCCCGGTACTCCCCCAGCCGCAATAAACTTAAACCCAGATAGTACTCAATTTGAATATCCCTGTTCTTTCCCGCTTTTTCCTGCAGCAGAACCTTGGATAATTCATGGGCTTTCTTGTAATCTTCCTGCATGATCGCTGACTCTATATCTGACACGCCCACCTGCTGGGCACGCAATACCCCAGGCATAACAAGCATCAATACACACACAACAGGATAAATAAAACGTTTCATAACACCCTCAACATATTGGATTGGATCATCGATGGGAAATTATAACACAAGAAAAAAGAAATGGATTTGAAAAGAACGAGGGCGCCGAGCATAGGGGAACAACAGATGGGTGGATTCGTCTTGGGGGTAGGGCTCTGGCACGCCCTCAAAGTTCCTTGCGATAAAAAATGATCCCTGCAAAGATTACTTCTCCTACCACCACCGGTATCAACCGGCCACCTTGATTCAAAGTATATCGCATGAAACCTGAAAAAAAAGACTGGTGCGCGTTTTCTCGGGAAACGTTTTCACAACCCCCGGGAAACAAGATAATCATTGAGGACTTTATTATGATCAAAAGCAAAATGAAGCTGTCGCAACTGGGATAAAGGCACAATTTTCAAACCCTTGGCATCATCCCCGGCCTTAGGCGTTCCGATCCCCTTGGCTGTAAAAATGGTCGTGATCGTATGAAAACGCGGATCACGCGATGGCTCCGAATACGTATGGAACTGTTTCAGATCCTTAAGATTCATATTCGTTTCTTCCCTGGCTTCACGCGCAGCGGCCGTCTCCAGGCTTTCGCCGCGATCCACAAACCCCCCGGGCAATGCCCAGCCAAACGGCGGATTGGTCCGCTCAATCAAAATAATCCCCTCATCCATTTCAATGATAATATCCGCACACACATATGGCCCCCAGGCCAAATCCTCGGTCACGTGCTTCAGATACCCGTACACTTGTTTTTCTACAAGCATCAACAGCTCATCCGACGGAACACAAATGATAATTTCTTTAAGAGACGCCTGCGGTCCGGCTTCACGCGCCACACGCAAAAGCTCCTGCGACATGATCTTGGCACAGCCCATGACAGGAAAACCTCCCTTGCCAACACCAAAAAGAGGCAAAACAATCGACGACAAACAACCACCCTCCGCCTGCTCTAGCGCTTTCGCGCACGCATTTCTAACCGTAAACTCATCAACCCATGAAGAAGTAAACAATGCTTCATTAACCGCCATAGGCCCAGCTGCTTTTTCAAATAACTCAATATCGCCCTTAACAACAGATATATTAATATTTCTAACCCTGATCATAAACCACCTTTCATATCACTGTGCTATGTCACCTGTTTCCGGGCAAACGCCAACGCATCTTGCCGCGTCACAATCTTTCCCAACTGCTGTTCTTCCTCGACCTTGAGCAATATCTTTGAGAAAAGCGGCCCGGGTTCCAGCTCAAGCTCCTTGATAAGATCATGCCCGCTCAAAAGACGCATCCGCGGCTCTTCTTTCTTTTGAGCAAAATACGCCTCTATCAAAGGCCTGCAAATATCCTCATGGTGCTGTATATCATGCGCCGTAGTTAAAGGACCGCGTGTGGCTTTTTGATCCGCCATGGATAAAAGAATGACCGCAACAGCATTTTCTTTCGTATCACGGAAATAACGGTATACCGCCTTGTCCGACGGACGTTTGAAATTGGAAAGATATCCCGGGCGCAAATGAAAAAGCACCATGTCCTCAAGGGCATAACGTTCTTTGGTCGAAAGCTTAAGCTGCCCTGCCATGATCCTCACGATACGCCGGCCGGCATGTTCATGCGTATGAAAACTCGTGCGGCCGCCAGGCTCTTTCTTTTTCGTATCAGGCTTGCCAATATCATGCAAGATGCATGCCAACCTTAACAAAGCCAGACGAGAATGCCCCCCGCCCACCTCTTCATCCAGATACGCCTGAAGCAACTTGTCGGGGGCCAACAGCGTAAGAACCTTATCAAGCTGTACCAGCGTTTCCAACGAATGCTGCCACACATTCAAATGATGAAACCCGCCCTGCTCAATTTTATACATCACCCGCACCTGCGGCATCACCTCAAAAAGCATGCCATCGCGGTCCATGGCCTTGATCGTGGCTGCAGCGCGCGAACTTGCCAGCACCTTGAATATTTCTTCACGCACACGCTCCGGGGAAACCCGGCTGATCAGGGATTTCTGTGCCTTCACCAGCGCCCGCGTTTTAGGCTCCATCTTGAAACCCAGCTGGGCTTGCAGGCTGTACGCGCGCAAGAGCCTCAGCGGATCTTCCTTAAACGTCTTAACACCGACAACACGGATCGTTTTACCCTTGATATCTGACCAGGTCCTCTTGCCCCCCTTGATCTGAGGGATCAAGGGTTTTTCAAGGTCAAGACACGCCATATCCAGCGTTAAGGTATTCACCGAAAAATCACGCCCGGCCAAATCCCCCTTCAGGGTCATGGCGCGAAAATCAGCAAAGTCATATGTCCAAAGGCCATCCGGATATTTCTTCGCCACCCTGGCACACCCGGTTTTATCATCCAGCAGGACAAACGCCCCTTTGACCGCTTTGGCAAAACGCCGGGCCATGGCCATGGCATCCCTGGAAACAGCAAAATCCAGGTCTCGCGTATTTCGACCAAGCCATTGATCACGCAAGAATCCGCCGACCAACACCAACTGCTGACGATGTCGGTGAGCTATTTTCCTTAAAAGAATGATTTCAGAATGGCGGGCAAGCCATGGATTCAACGCAAGCATAAATGCTTCCCCTACATATCAGAACTGGCGGCTTGCTGAAAAACCTTTTCCTCAACAAAAACAGGCGTGTTCAATCGGACCGCGAGCGCGATACCGTCCGACGGCCGGCAATCGACAAAGACATTGCTCCCGTCATCTTTTTTTAAACATAATTTGGCAAAAAAAGTTCCTGCGGAAAGATCATCGATCAGGACGTGATCAACACCCGCACCAAGCGCCTGGATAGCTGCGGCTAACAGGTCATGCGTCAAGGGCCTGGGTGCTATCATCCCCGAAATACGCATCTGGATGCTGGTGGCCTCAACGAAACCAATCACGATCGGAACCTGGCGGCTGCCGTCTTTTTCACGCAAAACAATCGCCTGGTCATGGTTCTTTTCATCAATGATGATCCTTGCCAGTTCAACCTGGATCATCGCCGGCTCTTTTCTTTCTCGCGCTCCAGGATCACCTTGATCTCATTCATGAAATGGCTCACATCACGGAACTGACGGTACACGGAAGCAAACCGTACATAAGCAACTTCATCAAGCTCGTAAAGTTTTTCCATGATCAACTCCCCGATCGCGGCCGACTCAACCTCACGTTCATAGCGTTTTTGAAGCTCGCGCTCAATATCAAGGGTAATATTCTCGACCTGAACAATACTGACCGGTCGTTTCTCACAGGCTTTCATCATGCCGTTGATGATGCGCGCACGATCATACGCCTGACGCCGTCCGTCTTTTTTGACAACCATTAACGAAACATGTTCAATATACTCATGGGTGGTATACCGCTTGGCGCACTTGAGGCATTCCCGGCGACGACGTATAGAGGTCCCTTCCGCGTTCTCACGCGAATCAATAACCTTTGTTTCTTTATACCCGCACGTTGGACACTTCATGCCTGACCCCAGACCTTCATAAACCCTGATAAATCGGAAATTGACGCGTCAAATCCGCCACACCGGCGCGAACCTTATCCAGCACTGCCGGATTATCCCGATGAACAATCGCCTCATCCATAAAACCGGCAATAAGCTCCATCTGCGATTCCTTCATGCCGCGGGTCGTAACCGCCGGAGAACCGACACGGATACCACTGGTAACCGCTGGTGCCTGCTCATCAAAAGGGATCAGATTCTTGTTCACCGTGATCTTGACCGTATCCAGTAATGTCGCCGCATCCTTGCCCGTAATATTCTTCGGGCGAAGATCAACCATGAACAAATGATTGTCCGTTCCACCGGATACAATGCGAAAACCGCGTTTTTCCAATGCTCCGGCAAAAACCCTGGCGTTGTTAACCACTTGCTGCTGATACACTTTAAACTCAGGTTTGAGCGCCTCACCAAAAGCCACGGCCTTGGCAGCAATAACATGCATCAAAGGCCCGCCCTGGATACCAGGAAAAATATTCATATCAATTTTCTTCGCATAATCCGCCTTGCACAAAATGATCCCGCCGCGCGGGCCGCGCAATGTTTTATGTGTGGTCGATGTTACAAACTCGGCAAAAGGCACCGGATTCGGATGAATACCTGCTGCCACCAGCCCGGCAAAATGCGCCATATCCACAAAAAGAACCGCCCCGACCTTGTCGCATATTTCGCGAAAACGCTTGAAATCCAATACCCGTGAATACGCGGAATAACCTGCGATGATCATCCTGGGTTTATGCTCCACAGCCAGTCGCTCAACTTCATCCATATTGATCCGCTCGGTCTTGGGATCGACCTTATAGGAAACCATATTGTATAGTTTGCCAGAAAAATTGATTTTAAGTCCATGCGTCAAATGGCCTCCGCAAGCCAGATCAAGGCCCATGACCGTATCTCCAGGCTTGACAGCCGACAAATAAACGGCCATATTGGCCTGTGACCCCGAATGGGCCTGGACATTCGCATGCTCCGCACCAAAAATCTGCTTCAAACGGTCAATGGCCAGCTGTTCAACCTCATCCACATGCTCACAACCGTTATACCAGCGGGCTTTGGGATAACCTTCCGCATATTTATTAGTCATCACCGACCCCATGGCCTCCATCACAGCCAAAGAGACAATATTCTCCGAAGCAATAAGCTCCAGATTCTCCTGTTGACGCTTGAGCTCATGAGTTACGGTATTAAATACTTCCGGATCAGCTGCCTGTAAATATTTCATGTTCATTCCTGTTGTTATATTCATGCCAATGGCTTGAATAATTTATTTTCCATAGCCTTGATTTGTTTCAAGCGGCGCAAATGCCTGCCGCCCTCAAAATCCGTCGACAACCAGATCTTGATAATCGCCGCCATTTCTTTCTCCGGTACAAACTTGGAACTCAAAACCAGCACATTGGCATTATTGTGCTGACGCGAAAGTACGGCTGCTTCACGGTTATAACATAAGGCCGCATAAACACCCTTGACCTTATTCGCGGCAATGGAATGCCCTATCCCGCTCATGCAAAGCAATATCCCCCGGCCCTTCTTAAGCCGTGCAACATTCGTCGCCACTTCAAAAGCAATCGGCGGATAATCGCATGGCTCAGACGCATAGGTTCCCGCGTCAACAACCTCATGCCCCAAGGCCTTAATAACGGCCACGATGCGCGACTTTAACTCAAAACCACGATGGTCAGCGCCGATAAAAACAGTCAGCTGTTCTTTTTTCATCATCACACCAATCCCTTTATACGTTCCAGGCAATCCTGGATCGATAATAAACATTCCCGATATTCACCATGCCCTCGGCCGATAGGATCCGCAATATCCAGATCCTGTTCATGCAAAACCGGACGACTCGAAAACTCACCCACCAGATAAACCCTTTTCTCAACCCCCGGAACACGTTCCAAAACCTGATTGCGGTGCGCCCGTGTCATAACAAAAACTAGATCAGACTTCTTGAGCAGCATATTCGTTACCGGCTGTGATACATGATCCTGAGCCTGGCATCCATGCTCCAGGAGGACATTAACCGCTTCCTGACTTGCACCCGTCGGAAAATAAACGCCCGTTCCGGCTGAAGCCACGACCACATCCTTACAACCCTTAAACATTTTCTTAAACAGATATTCGGCCATCACCGAACGGCAACTGTTGCCCGTACACACAAAAAGCACATGTTTGCGGCCAGCCGTTGCGTCCACATCCGCTTGTGTGATAACCCCCTCGCGCACCACGTGGGGCGCTTGCGCAGTAAAATCAACAATGGTCGACGCTTTCCCGATATCCACCTTGCCACTGTCAATGGCCAGATCAACCAATCCGTCCAGATCACGCAAGGCCTCTTCACAAGTTACGGGGGGCGGATTGCCTTCAAAATTCGCCGATGGTGCCGCTAACGTACAGTGGGCATTCTCAACAAGTTTAAGGGCCACCGGATGATCCGGTATGCGGATCCCAATGGTCGCATCCGCATGCATGGTCGGAACGATCACCGTCAATGGCCCTGGCCAATACCGGTCAATGAGCTTGAATAATTTCGGATCTTCATAGGAAGTATAATTTCGGATCAATTCCTTTTGCGCAATCAGGATCGCAAAAGGTTTCTGGGGCGATCGCTTCTTGACCTCGCCCAAACGCGCCATGGCCGCAGGATTCGCTTGATCCGCCGCAATCCCGTAAACCGTTTCCGTCGGGAATATTACAAGTCCACCCTGGTGGATCACACGCGCAGCCTCAAGGATACGATCCACTTCAGGAGCTTGCGGATTTATCTTAACGATTCTTGTTTTCATAAATACCCACCGCTAAATGTAAAGGCGACCCCCTGTGGCCGCCCTTTTATAAATCAGCCCATCAAATGACCGGCACGGGAACCGGCCACGCCTGTTATCCCTTAAGGATCTTCTCGGCCTGTTCCCTGGAAAAATCTTCAAGTTTCTTCATCAGCAAAGGCTCCATGAGCGCCAGGATGCGAATCGCCAAAAGGGCCGCATTCTTGGCGCCAGGCTTACCCACACCCATACCCGCCACCGGAACACCCGGCGGCATCTGTATCGTCGATAAAACAGCATCAAGGCCATTAAAACCCATCGAATCAAGCGGGATACCGATCACCGGAATCTGGGTGTGTGCAGCCACAACACCCGAGAGTGCTGCCGCACCACCAGCCGCACAAATAACAACTTTTACCCCACGACCGGCCAGATTTTCCGCATACGCCGCGGTTTCCTTGGGCGTACGGTGCGCGGAAAGAACTCTGGTTTCATGCCCAACACCAAAATCCTTCAATATCTTCGATGCCTCATCCACGACAGCCGCATCGTTCTTGCTGCCCATCATCAGCGCCACCTGAATATTCTCCATGAAACCCTCCATCAATCACATGTACGGGCGAGGTTTCCTCACCCAAGATTATTGCCTGCTCAAAGCCTTCTTGGCAATATCCCGGCGAAACTGAGCGCCTTCAAAGGTTATTTTACTCACGTCAGCATACACACGGGCAACCGCATCTGCCACATCAGCCCCCAGCGCCGTCACGCCCAAAACGCGTCCACCAGCCGTCAGAATCTTGTCATGATCCTGTTTGGTTCCCGCATGAAATACCACGGTATCCGCAGAAACCTGATCCAAACCGGAGATCATCTTCCCCGACGCATAATTCCCCGGATAACCGCCGGAAGCCATGACAACACAAACACAGGAACGTGCATCCCATTCCAGCTCCATCCCGGCTAAACGGCCCTCCACCGAAGCCATAATCACTTCCAGGAGATCCGTCTTTAGCCGCGGCAATACCGCCTGCGTCTCGGGATCACCAAAACGCGTATTAAACTCCAGAACCTTGGGCCCGTCCTTGGTAAGCATGATGCCGGCATAAAGAATACCCTTAAACGGCGCCAATTCTTCCGCCATACCCTCGATCACCGGACGGATCAGATCATCCGTAATCTGCTTCAAAAGTTTCGGTGTAACAGCCGGTGACGGTGAGAAAGCTCCCATCCCGCCGGTATTTGGCCCCAGGTCATCATCAAAAATCCGCTTGTGATCCTGCGACGATTCGAGAACAATAAAACTCTTCCCGTCCGCAACGGCCAAAATCGAAGTTTCCTCTCCCTCCAGGAATTCTTCAATAACAATGCTGTTACCCGCATCCTTGAATATCTTCTCGGACATGATCTGCCTCACGGCTTCTTCGGCTTCAGCACATGTTTTGCAAATCACAACACCTTTACCCGCCGCAAGACCGGCCGCCTGACCACCAGAGGGTACGCCTGTCCTGACAGATACGCCAAAGCCGCCACCGGATCACGGAACGTTGCAAAACGGGCCGTGGGTATTTCCCAGCGTTTCATAAAATTCTTGGCATACACCTTGCTGCCTTCCAGCCGCGCGGCTGCCATGGATGGCCCGAATATCTTCAAACCCTCCTCTTCAAAAAGATCCACGATCCCCTCCACCAATGGCATTTCAGGGCCAACAACGGTCAGATCGATTTTTTCCTGATGCGCAAAGTCCGCCAAAGCGACAATGTTATCTGCCTGGATATCCACGCACTGCGCGAGTGCTGCTATGCCGCCGTTACCCGGAGCACAATAAATTTTCTTCACACGCGGATTTTCCCTAAGCTTCCAAACCAACGCATGTTCACGTCCACCTGAACCCACAACCAGTATTTTCATATCAACTCTAATTTCTCTTTGCCGCGCCGCTTCACTTCACCGATAACATACGATGGCATTCCGGTTTTCTTCAGCGCCGATTGAACCGCCTTAACATCCTTTTCCTTCACAATGACAATAAATCCAACACCCATATTAAATGTCTTATATAATTCGCGCTCGGCAATATCCGCCTTGCGCATCATCAGTTCAAATATGGCAGGGATAGGCCAAGTCCCTTTCCTAATCGCAAGACTGCAATGATCCGGAAGGCACTTGGTCAATTTCTCATAAAAGGCACCACCCGTATTATGCGCCATGCCATGGATATCAATCTTGCCCAGCATCGGCAAAATATGCTTCACATAAATGCGTGTCGGGGCCATGATCATCTTTGCATGCTTTTTCAATTCAGCCGGCGTGAACACCTTGCGCACCATGGAATATCCATTCGAATGCACGCCGCTGGAGGGCAATGCAATCACCACATCCCCCGGTGTGATCTTTGTGCCGTCAATGATCCGCGCTTTCTCCACAATACCGACCGTAAAACCCGCCAGATCATAATCCTCGCCCTTGTACATACCCGGCATTTCTGCCGTTTCACCGCCGATCAAGGCACAGCCAGCCTGACGACAACCTTCGGCAATTCCCTTGACCACATCCACCAAAAGACGCTTGTTCACCTTACCGCAGGCCACATAATCCAGGAAAAATAAAGGTTTTGCACCAACACACAACACATCATTCACATTCATGGCCACCAGATCAATACCTACCGTATCATGCCGGCCGACATGATTGGCAATCAAAAGTTTGGTGCCAACCCCGTCGGTAGATGAAACAAGCACCGGCTGTTTGAATGCCCCAAGCTCAAACAAAGATCCAAAAGCACGGGTCTTGTCCATGACACCAGGCTTGCGGGTGGATGCCACCAACCCCTTGATAGCGGATACAAACTCATCCGCCTTGCGAATATCCACACCACTATCTTTATAAGTCAGTTTCTTTTTCATGATAACAAATGTTTCTTTACGTAATTAACACCGTTGGCAAACATCCTGGCACCATCGCCAAGTTTCTCTTTCCTGGGTAAACGTGTCCAGAACGGATGCTGTGTGGCCAGAAAATGCCTTTCCGGATGCGGCATAAGTCCCAGTATCCTGCCGGTAATATCCGTGATGCCCGCAATATCATCAATCGCCCCATTGGGATTCTGAGGATACTCCCCGCGCGAACCGTTGGCGTTGACATACCGAAACGCCACCTGGCCATTGGCCACAAGCGCCTGCAAAACATCATCACCCGCAGGGATAAACTTTCCCTCCCCATGCGCCACCGGAATAAAAATAACATCCTTGAGTCCCTGGGTCCAAACACTCCTGGATTCCACCTTAAGATGTGTCCAGCGATCCTCGAATTTCCCGGAATCATTGTTCGTCAGTGTTGCCGTCTGATGATCTTTGGCCTGCGCCGCAAAAGGACCGGGCAGGATCCCCGCCTTAACAAGGATCTGAAACCCGTTGCAAATACCGATAATAAGCTTCCGGTCATTAATGAACTGCTCAATATCCGCCCCCAGTCGAAGCCTGAGCTCATTGGCAAAAATACGCCCTGACGCAATATCATCCCCATAACTGAAACCGCCGGGGAAAGCCATGATATGATAATCCTTCAAACGCACCTTGCCGGCGAAAACCTGCTCGAGGTGCACCTCATCCACCCTGGCGCCACTCTGGGCAAAAGCAAATGAAGTTTCTGTATTACAATTAGTCCCTGCCGTGCGCAGAACAAGAACCCTGACTTTTGACGACATCGTTATTTAGCCTTATTCTTTTTATAGAAATTCTTGATGATTTTAAGCACATCCGCCGCATCATCGACAACATGATAAAGATAAAGATCATTCTCATCAATGCACTTCTCTCCCAGGATCGTATCCTTCATCCATGCCTCAAGCCCCTGCCAGAAATAACTGCCGACCAGAATCACGGGCACTTTGGGCATACGTCCTGTCTGCACCAGGGTGAGGCTCTCAAAAAGTTCATCCATGGTACCAAACCCGCCAGGGAACACCACCACCGCCTTGGCATATTTGACGAACATAACCTTGCGGCAAAAGAAATAATGAAAATTAATCAGCGTGCGGATAAACGGATTCGGCTTCTGTTCAAAAGGAAGTCCAATATTTAAACCAATGGATTCCCCCTTGGCCATGAAGGCACCCCGATTGCCCGCTTCCATAATGCCGGGACCTCCGCCGGTGATAACAGAATACCCATGCTCCACCAAGAGCTTGGCAGTATCTTCCGCCATCTGGTACATTTTATGATCCGGTTTCAAACGCGCCGAACCAAAAATCGTTACCGCATTATCCACCTTATGAAGCCTATCAAAACCTTCCACGAATTCAGCCATGATGCGGAAAATACGCCACTGATCCATTTCATAAAAATCCGGCGCTGCATGTTCTTTGATTTTCCCCATATTCCCTCGCTATGAACCCGGGTTATACATGATCTCGCTTTGCCGATAACAGCGAGTTTGTAAAACTTCCTGTCACTTAAAATAATAGAGGCTTTTTCCAAGCTTCCTTTAATTGCGTCACATCCGCTTTAAGACATAAATTGTCCTTTAAGCCATAAACAAAAAGCTCCGGCAAAGGCTGAACACGCCCAATCATACCCATGGGAACATGCCCCATCAATGCCTCGAACGCCTTTTGTTTACGCACATCCACCTCCACCAAAAGCCTGGAATTTGACTCGGAAAAAAGAATCATATCATCACGCTTGAGCACACCTTCAAACGGCACGGACTTAAGAATCGCCGTTGCACCCAAACCTCCGGCGAAAGCCATCTCCGCGAGGGCAACCGCCAACCCGCCTTCAGAGCAATCATGGGCCGCAAGAACAAGGCCCTTATGGATGGCCAATGACAGCGCTTGGTAAGAGGACATGGCCGCCTCCGGCCGAACTCTGGGAACACCGCATCCGATCATCCCCATGGTTTTCAAATACACCGAACCACCCCATTCGTCATACGTAGGGCCCACAAGATAAATAAGGCTACCCGCCCGCTTGAAATCCATCGTCACCGATTTCCCGACATCCTTGACAATCGCCATCGCCGAAAGAAGGAGCGTACCGGGGATCGCAATCGATTTCCCCTTATCGGTATACTCATTATAGAAACTATCCTTCCCGGAAATAAACGGCGTTCCGTATGCCACCGCAAAATCATGGCAACCTTTGGCCGCACGCACCAAACCTCCCAGACGGTCCGGTTTATCCGGATTGCCCCAGCAGAAATTATCCAGAATCGCAATTGAAGAAAGATCGCCGCCGACAGCAACAATCTGTCGAATGGCCTCATCAATCACACTGCCGGCCATCCAATAAGGATCGATCAAACCAAAACGCGGATTTATTCCATTGGATACGGCAATGCCTTTCTTGCTCCCCAAACGCGGCGTAAGAACACTGGCGTCCGATGGACCATCACACATGGGGCCAACCAGGGGCTTGACCACACTGCCCCCCTGCACCTCATGGTCATATCGGCGGATGATCGATTCCTTGGAACAAACATTATAGTCCGAAAGGACTTCCAGCAACTTCGGCACAAGATCCGCCGGACATTTGAATTTCGGCTCCTTATGGCGCGCCGTGGCCCAGCGGGCCTGTTTGGTAATCCTGGGTATACCACCGTGCATGAAAGCCATCTCAAGATCGCACACCGCCACCCCGTGATAAAACAACTCCAGACGCCCTGTCCCCGGGAAAGTACCAATAACCGCAAGTTCCACATTCTCTGCCGAGAAAACCTCTTGCATGCGCGCAATCTTCGACGGAGGCACCGCAAACACCATGCGCTCTTGCGATTCACTGATCCAGATTTCCGTATAATTCAATCCCTGATATTTAAGCGGCACCTTATCCAGATCAACACAGGCACCCAGTATTTCACCCATTTCACCAACAGCGCTCGAAAGTCCGCCGGCACCGCAATCTGTCACGGCACTGTAAAGCCCTTCATCGCGAGCCTGGACAAGGACATCCAAAACCTTCTTTTCTTCAATAGGATTTCCGATCTGCACCGCGCCTGAAGAAACAACCTCGGATTCATGCGTCAGCTCTCCCGATGAAAACGTAGCACCATGGATCCCGTCACGCCCCGTCCGCCCTCCAGCCACAACAACCAGATCGCCCTTCTTGGCCGCCTTCTTATCCATCCCCCTGGGCAAAAGGCCAATCGTCCCGCAAAATACAAGTGGATTGCCGACATAATGATCGTGAAAACAAATGGCCCCGTTAACAGTCGGAATGCCCATCTTGTTACCATAATCACGCACCCCGCTGACAACCCCCTTCATCACACGTTTAGGATGCAACGCCCCCGCAGGAAGCTTATCCGCCGGGAAATCAGGCGGTGCAAAGCAAAACACATCAGTGTTGCATACCGGCTTGGCCCCCAGGCCCGTCCCCAGGATATCACGGATCACACCGCCAACACCCGTATTGGAACCGCCAAAAGGTTCCAGGGCTGAGGGATGATTGTGGGTCTCCGCTTTAAAACAAAGATCAAATTTATCATCAAACTTCACCACACCGGCATTATCGTGAAACACCGATACACACCAGGACTTGTTGAGCGTCATGGTGGCTTTGACAATCGTATTCTTTAAAAGATTATTAATGACTTCCGTTTTAACGCGTCCTTTTTCCTTGACGGTATAACGGATATTGCCGCGGAACGTCTTGTGATGGCAATGCTCACTCCAGGTCTGGGCAATCGTCTCCAACTCGATATCTGTCGGTGGACGCCCTTTCTTGTCAAAATGCGCCTGGATGGCTTTCATTTCATCCACGTTCAAATACAACTGCCCCTTTTTAGCCAGGGTTTCCAGCTGAACCACTGACAAGCCTTTCAAGGGAACCTGTAACGCTTGCGGCTTTTCCTTCACACGCCCGTCGAGTGTTACCGTCTTGAACGCGGCTGCCGGATCTTTAACGCCATGCTGGACCAGCTTGTTCATCAAAACCTTGTCACTGACCACATCAAGCTGTTTGGCGGTCAGGCGACCTTCAATCACATACTGCTTCGATGTCCGCACAGCGTAAACGCCTGAAATGCCAAGGTCACGGATACCTTTAAGGGTAGACGCCTCCACCGGATCCATCACACCAACATTATAGGCAATCTCAACCACATGCACATCACGTACACCGATGAAATTATCCCTGAACGGTTTATCTGCCAGACGGTAATCCTGAACAACAGGATCAACCAAAAGCTCACGCGCGATACGATCAGCAGACTTGGCATCAATATCACCATCAACCAGAAATACCTGCACCACACGCACATCCGTCGCCGCACCGATCCCCAGATCAGCAATATCACGCAAGATACTGCTGCCGGCCGCATCAAAAACACCCTCTTTATCCTTGATTTCAATTCGCCAGATCATATGAAGTACGCCAATCAAACCTAAATTATAATACGGCCCTTGTCCCGCATCGTTCAAGGGCCCGAATGAAACTAATTACTTACCCGAAACTCTCTTGAGAACTTCCTGATACCCTTCCTTGATATTGCCAAGATCGTTGCGAAAACGATCCTTGTCAAGACGTACCCCGGTACCAACCTCCCACAAACGGCACGTATCCGGCGATATTTCATCCGCCAGGATAATCTCGCCATTGTAACGCCCGAATTCGATCTTGAAATCAATCAGTTCGATCTTGAGCGCCAAAAAGAACTTCTGCATCAGCTCATTGACCTTAAACGTGATCTCCTTGATCCTGTTGATCTCGGCTTCCGTGGCAATACCCAGCGCCTTGATGTGATACTCATTCATCAAGGGATCATTAAATGCATCTTCTTTATAGCAAAACTCAAGGATCGAGCAAGACAAGGTCTTTCCCTCCTGAACACCGTAATTACGACAAAGCGACCCTGCCGCACGGTTACGGATAATAACCTCGACTTTAACGATCTCCACTTTCTTGACAAGCATTTCCCTGTCTGAAAGCTTCTGCACAAAATGCGTCGGAACTCCATGCTCACCAAGATATTCAAAAACCTTGGATGAAATAGCATTGTTCATGATGCCTTTTTCATCCACGGTTCCTTTTTTCTTCGCATTGAATGCCGTCGCATCATCCTTGAAATACTGGATGACCATATCCGGATTGTCCGTCGAATATATGATCTTGGCTTTACCTTCGTAAAGTTTATCGCGCTTATCCATTACTTAAGCCCTACTTTCTTGAAAACAAGATCACGGTGCTTGATATAATATTTAATGTCGAAACAGGCATTGATCTCGTCCTGAGACATGTGTTTGCGCACGCGCCGGTCGCGGGAAAGAACTTCCTTGAAATCCGACGTCTCCTGCCATACCTGCATCGCACAGCTTTGGATGATTTCATACGCATCCGAGCGGGGCAGGCCTTTTTTCATCAACTCCAGCAAACAACGCTGCGAATAGATAAGGCCGCGTGTTTTCTGCAATGACTCAATCATATTCTTCGGATATACCAAAAGCCCTTCCACCAGCGGAATGAACTTGTTGAGCATATAATCCAATGCGATCGTGCTATCCGGAAGGATCACGCGCTCCGCTGAAGAATGGCTGATATCGCGTTCGTGCCAAAGTTCAATATTCTCCATCCCCACCTGAGCATTGGCCTTAAGGATACGTGCCAACCCGCAAATACGTTCACACGTCACAGGGTTACGCTTGTGCGGCATGGCCGATGACCCGATCTGTCCCTTGAAAAACGGCTCTTCAACCTCCAACACTTCTGTTTTCTGCAGCAAACGGATTTCCGTACAAAACTTGCTGAGCGAAGCACCCACCAGTGCCAAAACATTCAGAAAATGCGCATGATGATCACGCTGAATAACCTGGGTCGCGATATTGGCTGGTTTTAATTTCAACTTCTCGCAAACATATTCTTCAACATGCGGATCAATATTGGCGTAGGTACCAACAGCACCTGAAATCTTACCCACGCGCATATCTTCCGCCGCCAATTCCAGGCGTGCCAGATTACGGGTCATTTCATCATACCAAATAGCCAGCTTAAGACCAAACGTCATGGGCTCCGCGTGCACGCCGTGCGTACGGGCAATGCAAACCGTGTCCTTATATTTCTTGGCTTTGATTTTCAAAACACCCAAAAGTTTCTTGATATCCCCGATAATGATCTCACTGGCCTCAACGCACTGCATTGAAAGTGCCGTATCCAGAAGATCCGAAGAAGTCATGCCCATGTGCAGGTACTGCGCCTCAGGTCCAAGGTTCTGACCAACATTCTGAATAAAGGCCACAACATCATGACGGGTCCGCTCTTCAATGCGTTTGATCTCATCGAGATCAAACTTGGCATTCTTTTTGATTTTTTCCAAAGCAGGTTTAGGAATCTTGCCAAGACCAGACATGGCTTCACACGCCAAAACCTCAATCTGAAGCATAATCTCGAGCTTATGCTGCTCTGACCAAATGCGTCCCATTTTTGAAAGGGTATACCGATCGATCATGATGTTTCTCCTTTGGAAAATTGAACCCGCATTCTTCAATAAAAAGTAGCGATGCGGGTTGAACCCAAGCTTCTTCCGACGACATATTGCAACAAACTGACTGGTTCGCTACAGCAATTTTTTGTGCACGCGCTTTCGTCGTCAAAGCAAGACTAATGCACAATCCGAGTTTAATACGATCCAAAACCAAATCTCTCTACATTCTCCAGTTATAACAAAGAAAATGAGGAGGTTCTAATATAACAAAGAACCCCCCCAAAATCAAACAAATTTTAATGAAATCAACACAAGTTGCTGCACTACAACAACTTACTTGCTTGATTCCAGCTACTTCGCCTGCTTCAAACTGTCCGGCAAATGAAGATCAAGGTATTTCATACTGACATCCACGGAATCCTTCATCAAAAGCGGCAAACTCTGCACAAGCTTTTTTCCTTCCTCAGAGCCATAAAAACGGATATACGCCTTAAGGTCAGCATCCGTAAAGCGCCGGTCATAGATCGGCAACAATTGCTCAACAATGTCATCCACCTGAATGGCCATGCGGAAATCCTTGGCCTGTTCCGGATTCAACGTCGCCGACATTTGGTCAAAATTTGCCTGCATATTTTCTTTGACACCATAAATGGCCACAAACTTGCGGATCAACTGCCCCTTGGTCAAGGTATCCAATAAATCTGTTGACCGCGTTTCCGCCGCTGAAGGCATACTGACCGCCGCTTCAGGTGCCGTCATCACCGGCGCTGCTGCAGGAATTTCTGATGCCGCAGGAAGTTCAGATTTCTCCACTGACGCGACCTCGTCCGTATAATAAGTTAGCGTAACACCGCCAATATCAACCTTAACGTTATCGGCCGACTGCTCCACGATCTTCCCCTCCACCGTAGAGCCATTCTTTAACTTCAGCATATCAGCCTGAACAACACCCGTCGATAAAACACATCCCACCAACAGCCACTGCCATATTCTCATATCATCTCCTGTTGATTAATCCCCTATGCATGTATACCAATTGTAAAAACTTTAAGCTGAACGTCAATCAAATTCGCACTTGGAGCATCCTGAGCTTCATGATAACATATCCGCTATGTTAACTAAATTACGCCAAAAAATAGACCAGAGCTTAAGCTCCTTCCTCTCACACGTCGAAAAAGACTACCCGCTGCATTTAATCAACCCGATCTTATACAACAGCATCCGTGAATTTTCCCTGCGCGAAGGCAAGCGGATCCGTCCAATACTTTTGATCTTAAGTTATCAGGGGTATCTGCCCAAGGGCAAACGCACCCCTCCATCTCTCTTTCACGCTTCAACATGCATTGAATTCCTGCACAACTTCATGCTCATCCACGACGATATCATTGACTGCTCCAACCTTCGCCGCGGCAAACCAACCATGCACCGGCTGCTGGAGCACGCCACACCCTGCACCAATCAACACAAACTGGGCACCGACCTGGCCATTATCGCAGGGGATATTGTTTACGCCCTGGCCATCGATGCCTTCCTGTCCATCAAAGAAAATCCGGTGCGCAAAGAACGTGCCCTTAAATATTTCATCCAAACAGCCGCCTTCACCGCTTTGGGTGAATTCGTCGACACCCTGCATGGCGTTGACGCGCTGAAAAATATTACTGAAAAAGATGTGTTCTTGAATTATTCGCTCAAGACAGCACGCTACACCTTCAACTGCCCGCTGGTCACAGGTGCCATTCTCGCCGGTGCGCCAGAACGCGAAATCAAACATCTCGCTGAATTCGGATTATCCATCGGTCAGGCATTCCAAATCCAGGATGACATAATCGGCATCTTCCAAACAGAACAAGAGATCGGCAAATCAATTTTAAGCGACCTTGAAGAACAAAAGAAAACACTGCTGATCGTCCACGCGTTCCAAACACTCTCCGGTCAGCCGCAACGCGCCTTCGTTAAACTCTTTACCAAACCCCGAAAAACCATGGCCGACCTTGAATCAATCAAGAAAATGCTGATTAATTCAGAATCACTGCATTATGCACTCGAGGCCATCAAAACACGCCTCACGAAAGCTGACGCTATTCTAACAAAGCTTACGATGAAACCTGCTAACCGCCGGATGATCGGAACATCCCTTTTCCAATTCTTCCGGCAGGCTCAAGCTGTTGCCGACGCTAACAATATCAAAATAAAATTACTCCGATGACCCTCGCCGCCATTTCAAACCACCCTTGACCTTCCGTCGTAACAGTAATAATTTTACTTCGTGGCCCATCGACCCCCCACATCCTGGACACTTTCACCAGGCTCAGCTTTATCACGCTGAACACCGGCAAAAACAGCTTCAACGGTCGCCATAGCCCCTGCATCCAAACCATTCTGTGTCACAATTGCCTCGTAAATAATCCGCCGATCCGCATTCTCCGCATTCACAAGCTCCCGGTCCGCACCCCCTTTTAACACCTCAACATACCCCCGGTTATTCTCACCGACAACTCCTTGTACTTTCAACTGCTTTAGCGCATTGAAACGTTGTTGACGTGTCTGTAATGCCTCCTTCACCTGAGGTGTCATGGTTTTTATATCATAAGCCGCAAAAGCCAAACCGCTCATGCCCACAACCGCCAGTACCATAAGCATCATTAAACATTTTCTCATACAACCTCCGTTATTTTATATGCCCGCCGCTGATCATGTCCTCTATGCTGGTAGCGGTCTTTTCCAGGCCCTTGATATCGATCGTAATATGGGCATTGATCGTAATCGGCCTGTTCGGATCACCAATCGCCTTCACCGTGCATCCTCCAGACACAACAGCGGCCAACAATACCATTCCCAACCATGTGCACTTTCCCATCCCGCCTCCCGTCATTGAATGAATTTCTGACCATACGCCAATAATGATGCCATCGTACCGTCCGTATTTATCTCATGTGTCAAATTAAGCTCAAGATTGATTTCACGACTCCGTAAATGCAGCTCACCCGCAAACTTTCCGCCCAAACCTCCTTTGACTGAAAATGAAAAAAGTTCCATCCCCAACTTGCCGCCGCGACTGATCAGGGCATCAAGCCGCTTTTTCTCGCGCGATACGGGCAAATACTGCGTAAGCGCCGAAAGTAACGCCGCACTGACATTGCCGCCTTCAGGCATGATCAGGGCTGCGTCCAAAATCTGCAACGCAACAGGATCACCTTTGAAACTAACCGTCCCTGTGACAACCCCGTCGAGCTGCTCCATAACCGCCGGACTTACCTCTCCCAATTTAACAACATTAACCCCTTCCATGAATATTTCCCCCGAATACTCCACTTGCGGCGCATCCATGCGTAACACAACCTTACCCGCCAGATGCCCGTCATAAGCCGTAAACTTTAATGCACGAACCTCCACACCCGTTGCATTAACGATCATAAATGACGACGCATCAAGCGCCCGCCATTTATCCCACAAGCACTCCCCCGCGCTCACAGGACCGCTTACCCCCTGGGGTACAACCGTAAAATGCACATTCAAATCACGGCATATCCCGGCAGCATACTTTAAATACGCGTGCTTGATGTCCACCAGAAACCGCCGGTCAGCCCCGAACCACTGCTGCAGGCCCGAAACATCAACTGAAGGCAAATCAACCGACAGATCCTTTCCCTGCAGCGACAAAACCATTTTGACAGACTGGAAATGAAACTGACCCGGAAAACTAAAATACTGCCCGCCGACTGATACTTCCCTGACAATCACACCGGGTCGCGTCGATAAAACCCGACGCAGTAAGAATGTCGAAAGCCATGTTGTCTGAAATACCGCAACAACCAGCAGGACCGTAAAGACAGCCAATCCCAAGATGTACCAGATTTTTCTAATCATCACTGTTTCACACCAGTTTAACTGATATCGCATCCAAGAGCAACCGCCCGGCATCGGTGGCCAACACACACGACCCATCCTTGATCAGCAGCCCTTCCGCTGTCAGGCATTCAATTTCATCAAGAGTAGCCTGACCGAACCCAACATGGAATCGTTGCTCCAGCACCTGCAAGTCAACCCCTCTGTTCATCCGTAAACCAAACAGCAGACATTCCATCATTTTTTCCGGTGCCGCCAGCCTTTCACGTCCAACGACCGCCGACCGGCTTTCCTGCATCAGCTGCAAATATCTTGGAAATGTTTCCGCGTTCCAGTAACGCTCCCCGTCCAAATGGCCGTGCGCCCCCATCCCCAGTGCAATATAATCACCGCCCTGCCAATAATTCATATTATGACGCGACGCAAAACCAGGACGTGCAAAATTACTCACTTCATACTGTTCAAACCCGGCGTTTTTCAAACGTGCCAGCACCCGGCGATAAAGAAGCGCCTGCCGCTCATCCTCCATCATTTCCCCACGCACCTCAAAAAGACTTCTAGCCTCGACAGTCAAAGCATAAATGGAAATGTGTTCACTTTTAAGCGCAATCGCCGCATCAATATCAACATCCAGCTGAGCCTCGGTCTGCTCAGGGAATCCAAACATCAGGTCAATACTAATATTATCAAACCCAGCCTCCCTTAGCACCTGAAATGCTGAAAATCCTTCCTGATCCGTATGGCTGCGGCCAAGATAAGACAAATACGACCCATGGAACGACTGCAACCCCAGACTCGCACGGTTAAAACCACAAGCACGCACATGCCCGGCTTTTAGTCTGGAAACACTTTCAGGGTTAAATTCAAATGTTGCCTCACAACCTTTGACAGAAAAATTCGCTGACAAACCCTCGGATAAAATGGTGATATTTTCCACATCGAGCAGTGACGGAGTCCCGCCTCCCACATAAACTGTTGAAACACAGCATCCGCGATACACCTGTGCCTCAGATAACAAAGCCTGGATATAATCAGCCATCTTTGAACACTGCCCCACCACCACCGCGAACGAACAATACGGACATTTCTTCTGGCAAAAAGGGATGTGAATATAAAGTGCCGGCATCATCAAACCATCTTTCTTCAATTCAAATTAAAGCCAACTCAAGCAGCACAATTAACCTGCAGCAAAGAATTTAATTCTCATTTTCAGCGTTAAACTTACCATTAAATTAATAATTAAGACAACAAAATTTACTCCCGTCGAGAAAAGAACTTTATAATTATTATAATATAAAAAATATATTAAAAACTTTTTTGCATCTTCATATGATAGTGATAATATTAATTCAGTTCGAAACATTAAACTAAGAAAGGAGAAAACAACCATGGCTACCAAAAAGAAGGCCGTTAAAAAGGCTCCTGCCAAGAAAACAGCAAAAAAGAAGAAGTAAATTTCTTCAAAAATTTTCTTAAAAAACCCTCTGTGAAAACAGGGGGTTTTTTATTCAAGAAAATTGTAATCACAAGTGCGACAGGAAAAATTTAAAAGAGCTCCATAGATCTGAAAAATAACTGTTACTTTGTAAGTTGCGAACAAGCAAAGAACAGGAGACCTATGGAGCAGAGAAATTGTAACACTAAGCGCAAG
>JAZDPD010000272.1:0-17366 GCA_043798045.1 Candidatus Omnitrophota bacterium
GGATTCAGGACTGGATGAACAATTATCCCAGGAAGATTCTGGGTTACAAGACGGCGAATGAAATGGCAAAGGAATGCTTGCAGGGTAACAATTGATCTTAAAGCTCAAATTTGTCGCACTATGAGTTACAATTCGCCGTAATCCTCCCCCCGTTCGTTTTTTATTGTTATTTATTTTAAGCTGCGTTAAAATTAAGCCCTCGTTAAAACTATACTTAATAGTGGAGCCAAAGCCGCATGCCTTCTTCCAAACCGTATTCGTTTCTTCCTGATGGTGTTACATTCACTTCATCTGCCCTGGCGGATCAAAGGCAGGTTTATGCGCCCTTGTGCGGCATTGACGGTGATTCTCTCAAATCGGCGATCACACCGTATTTGTCAGGGGATATCAAGGTGGACAAAAGCCGCTATCTCACCAAGCCGGCCTCGCGTGAAGATTTGCGCGGAAGTGTGCGGGATTTTTTTCTGGATGTGCCGGGTCAGGGCGTCTGGGCCATGTCCCGGAAATCAGCGGATGATGCCGCAACGCTGGAAATAGGGCAGGTCTGGCACCAGCTCACGCGTACGCATGTTTCTTGCGGGCTGGAAGTGACCGCGCTCAGTTTTATACCTGTTTCCGGCGAAAAGATCGAACTCACGCGTTTTCGCGTCCGCAATATTTCCAAGACCGCTGTTGCTTTTACGCCGACAGCCGCCATTCCGGTTTTTGGACGCTCGCTGGCCAACAAGCACGATCACGAGCATGTGACAGCGCTTTTAAATCGCGTTCTTCAAATCCCTGAAGGGGTTGTTGTGGCGCCGACGATGCGTTTTAATGAAGAAGGCCATAAGGTCGGGCATGATATTTATGCGGTGCTCGGGGCAACAGGTGATGGTGTTTTGCCGATCGGGTCGTTTCCGACGTTTGATGCGTTTTACGGGGATGAGGGGAATTTTGAGCACCCGCGTGCTGTGCTGCGCCAGCACAAGCCCTGCCTCTTGCCGGATGAGGCTTGCCAGGGGAAGGAAGTGGTGGGGGCGCTGCGTTTTGAGGACGGGGTGCTTAAGCCCGGGGAAATGGTTGATTATATTATCGGCATTGGCATTGCGGCCAGTCAGGAAGAATGCCTGTCGGCTTTCAGGCGGTTTGATACGTGCGCCAAGTTTGAGGCGGCTTTTCAGTCGAACAAGGATTTCTGGAACCGGAAGACTTCCGCGATTTTCTTCGATAATGGTGACAAGGATTTCAGTGCCTGGATGCGTTGGGTGACGCTGCAGCCGGTCCTTCGTCGGATTTTTGGATGTTCTTTTCTCCCTGACCATGATTATGGCAAGGGGGGCAAGGGCTGGCGGGATATCTGGCAGGATCTCTTGTCGCTGATTTTGATTGAACCTGGGCAGGTGCGGGAGAATTTGATCAACAATTTCGCCGGTGTGCGCATGGACGGGTCCAATGCGACGATCATCGGGCAGAAGCCTGGCGAGTTTATCGCGGACCGCAACGCCATCACGCGGGTTTGGATGGATCATGGCGTATGGCCGTTTTTAACGACCCGGCTTTATATGGACCAGACCGGTGACGATGATTTTCTTTTTGAAAAAGTGCCGTATTTCTGTGACATGCAGATGCACCGGACGCTGGAAAAGAACATGGATTGGACCTCTTCGTACGGCAATGCGCACAAGGATCGCAAGGGTTGTGTTTACGCCGGAACGGTGCTGGAGCATGTGCTCATTCAGCATCTGGTGCCGTTTTTTAATGTCGGTGAGCATAATATCATTCGTCTGGAAAGTGCAGACTGGAATGACGGTCTGGACATGGCTTTCCAGCGTGGGGAGAGCGTGGCCTTCATGTCATTTTATAGCGGCAATCTGTTCGCTATTGCCGCCCTTCTGGAGCGCCTGGTGGTGGCTGGAAAAATTGTCACGGTGGCAGTGGCTGCAGAGCTGGGGCTTTTGCTGGACACCCTGGGCAAGCCCGTGGACTATAATGACGCTGCGGCCAAGCGTTCGCGGCTTTCCGAGGCTTATTTCCCGGCGGTACAGCCGGAGATTTCAGGGGATGTGGTTTTACTGGACGCGCTAAAGGTTGCCGCTGACCTGCGCCGGAAAAGTGAGTGGATTATCGCGCATATCCGCCGGCATGAGAAGGTGTCGGCGACGGTTGACGGTGAAACATCTTCCTGGTTTAACGGCTATTATGACAATAATGGTGCGCGGGTGGAGGGTCTTAAAGACGGCTGCGTGCGAATGACGTTGACCGGACAGGTATTCCCGCTCATGCATGGCGTGGCGTCACGGGACGAGGTAAGGGGGACGCATCAGGCGGTGTGTAAGTTTCTGCGTGATAAATTGCTCGGCGGGTATCGTTTGAATACGGATTTTGGTGTGCGGCATTATTTGGCACTGGGGCGGGCTTTCGGATTTGCGTTTGGCACCAAGGAGAACGGTGCCGTGTTCAGTCATATGGTGGTCATGTATGCTTACGCGCTTTATGTCAGGCAATTTTCGCGGGAAGGTTATGAAGTACTGCGTTCGTTGTATGAGATGAGCCGCTGCGTCGGAAAGGCCAAAATATATCCGGGTGTTCCGGAATATTTTGATGGGACCGGGCGCGGGATGTATCATTTCCTGACAGGTTCAGCCAGCTGGTATGTTCTGACACTGTTAACACAGGCGTATGGTATTCGCGGCGAGGCTGGCGATCTGGTTTTGGCCCCGCAATTGGTGCGTGAAGAATTCAGCACAGATGCGAAAGCTTCCGCACGTCTGCATTTTGCCGGTCGAAATTTAACGGTAACGTATGTTAATCAGGATAAGCTTGATGCCGGGCAGTATAAGGTTGGATCTGTTCATGCATCGGGGGTGCCGGTTGATTTGTTGCTGTTGGCATCCGGTGGTATGAAAATTCCGCGTGCGGTTGTTACGGCTTGGGCGCAGGATGTGGAACTTCAGGTGGCCCTGATTCGTGTATAATAAACAGTTATCCGGGTACCTTTTACCTTTCTTTTACAACGGGATATTTTTTTGACAAATAAAATGGCGAATGTTACAATGCGCTTGGTTAATAATTATAAAATAATATTATTTCCCGTCGATGAAAAAGAAAGAGGCGCGTGAAAAAATTCTTATCGTTAGTGTGTGTGGCGGGATTGCTTATGACCACGTCAGGCTGCGGACAGCCGCAGAAGTCTGCCAACGAGATTGAAGTCT
Organism: Candidatus Omnitrophota bacterium; assembly: GCA_043798045.1. Lineage (GTDB taxonomy): Bacteria > Omnitrophota > Gorgyraeia > Zapsychrales > Fredricksoniimonadaceae > Fredricksoniimonas. The sequence continues at coordinate 3,192 of JAZDPD010000272.1, forward strand.
GGCATTGGATGACGGACCGTGAAGATATCCTGGCAGCGCTGGCCAGGAAATATGAGCAGGAAACCGGCGTGAAAATCAGGCTTGCCTTATTTGCTCCCTCGGATGCTTATAGTCAGAAAATCATTGCAGCGGCGCAGGCGAATGTTCTCCCTGATATTTACGGGATCCTTGACAAGAAATCTATTGTGGCCTCTTTCATCAAGGCAGGTTATGTGGCCGACCTGACCGCTGATTTCAAAGCTGATGATGGTGCCTGGGAAAAAAGCCTGTTTGCCAAGGCCCTGGAGAACAACCGTTTTGTTGACGGGAATATGGACGGGGTCAAGCCTGGTTATTATGGCGTTCCCATGGATGTGTCCAATATTCAGATGGTTTATAACCGCACCCTCCTGAAAAAGGCCGGCATTTCCAATCCACCGGCAACGTTTGATGAGTTTCTGGCGGATGTTGATGCGCTCAAGCGCGTGGGAATCGCGCCGTTTGTGACAGGTTTTGGCGAGATGTGGCTGGTGGATTGTTTTGCGTCGAATTACGCGTTTAATATTATGGGTGAAGAAAAGGTCATGGCAACGTTTCGCGGGGAGGTACCATATACCGATCCGGACTGGATTGCTGTTTTTGACGTATTCAGGACCCTGGCGCGCCGCGGGGCTTTCATCGAGGGGATCGTGACCAAGGGCAACAAGTATGCGGAGCAGGATTTTGCCCTGGAACGTGCGGCGTTTTCTTTTGACGGTTCCTGGGGGGTTAATATTTATAAATCCATGAATGATGCCCTGGATTACGGTGTGATGCCGCTGCCGGCCATCAGCAGCGCACGTCCCATGGTGGTTTGGGGTGGCGCGGGATCTTCGTTTGTGGTGAACAACCTTTCGCCCAACAAGGATAAGGCGGTTGCGTTCCTGAAATGGCTGACAGCCAGGGAACAGCAATATTATTTTTCACAGCAGAGCAACAATTTACCGGCCAATCGCGCGGCGAGCGTGGCTATTCCCAGGATCCTGAGTGATTTTTCAAAAGCCATGGAATTTTCAACTCATCCGTCGGTGTGGATGTTCAACGAAGACCCGCTGGTGATCGAGGCTTTTGATAAGGGTATTCAGGCCATCATCATTGGTGAAAAGACGCCGCAGCAGGTGGCGAGGGAAGTGCAACGCGTCAAGGTACGCCAACAGCAAAAAGGAAAACATTAGGAAAAATATGTTTTCTAAAGCATGCCAATTACGCCGGGATGTTCAGTCATTGAATGCGTTCAAGGGCTTTATTTTTGTTCTTCCGGCGTTGATTATTTTCTCTATTTTTTATTTATATCCCTTTTTCGAGTTGTTTAACCTGTCGTTGCATCAATGGCAGGGGATTGGTCCCAAGATGTTTGTCGGGCTTGATAATTTCAGGGAACTTCTGGGGGATCGGGTGTGGTGGAATTCGATGGGGCACGCGGGGTATATTACGTTTATTGCGCTCATCTTTCAAAATGCCCTGGCCCTGGCGCTGGCTTTGGCGTGTGACCGCGAGATCCGCCTGAAGCGGTTTTACCGGCTGATATTTTTTATCCCACCTGTCCTTTCGGAAGTGGTGGTGGGCATCCTTTGGAACTGGATCCTCAATGCCGGCATGCACCATGGACAGAACGTTGGTTTGTTCAATCACGTGCTGGTGCATATCGGTTTGCCGCAGATGGCACATCACTGGCTTTCGGATCCCAAGACAGCGCTCACGTGCATTGCGGTGGTTCACACCTGGAAAGGTTTTGGCTGGGGATTTATTATGCTCTTGGCGGGGCTGCAGACCATTGACCGGCAGCTTTACGAAGCGGCCAAAGTCGATGGCGCGGGTGGATGGAGCATGTTCTGGAATGTGACGATGCCGCTCATGCGGCCGATGATCCTGGTTGTTGTTATTTTGACGATCTTAGGGTCGATGCAGGTATTTGTCTTGATTCTTTCCCTGGTTAATCAGGGGCTTGTCTATCATACCGAGGTGCCGGTGACGCGTATTTTGGGCGCCATGTCGGGAACAAACCAGTTTGGTTACGCGTGTGCACAGGCGGTAGTCCTTGGCGTTATTCTGGTGGCAGTTTCTTTTGTTTTTAAATTTTTCTCTGACCGCATGAAGCAGGCCTAGATATGTTCAGAAATAAATATGTGGCGGAAAATATTGGCAAGAACGTCCTGGTGCATTTATTCCTGATGACGGTGGCCGTATCGTGTCTTTTCCCGGTTTTCTGGATGGTGCGCTCGTCGCTTATGTCCAATGCCACGATCTTTTCGAATCAGTCGTTTTTTCCGTATGAATGGAACTGGCACAACTATGTCATGGCCTGGACCAGGGGGAATTTTGGCATCTATTTCCTGAACAGCATTCTTTATTCGGTCAGTGTTGTTGTTGGTATTGTTCTGGTGGCGTCCCTGGCGGCCTTCGCGTTTTCACGGCTGCATTTTCCCGGCAGGGATGTTCTTTTTTATATGTTTGTAGCCGCCATGATGATCCCGTTGCCAGGCAGTTTTGTCCCGTTGTTTGTTTTGATGAACAAGCTGCACCTGGTTAATACACGTTTGGGGTATATTTTGTGCATGATCAATGTCGGGCTTTCATTGAGCATCCTGCTGTTGAAGACATTTTTTGATAAAATGCCGGTCGATGTAGAGGATGCGGCGCGCATCGACGGGTGTAATTATTTCCAGATTTGGTGGCACGTGGCCTTGCCCTCGGCAGCTCCGGCGATCGCGGTCATTGTGATTTTCAACTGCCTGAATGTGTGGAATGAGTATATCCTGGCCTCGCTTTTGTTCAGTGACGGGAATCTGATGCCGCTGCAGCGGGGGCTGATGGTTTTCAACGGGGCGTATCAGATCGAGTATCCCGTCCTTATGGCGGGGTTGACCATGACGGCGCTGCCGATCATTGTGATTTATCTGATGATGCAAAAATATATTGTTAAAGAGTTGTTTTCGGGTGCTGTTATCGGGTGATGCAGGCGTGTTTAACCTTTTAAGTGGAAATGTTATGTTAAGAAAAGTTCCGGTTATGTTCCTTGTAATGATGCTGTGGATGCCTTTGTCGGTATGGGCGCAGCAGGATAATGATGCAACGGCCGCACCTGTAGTTAGTGATGACCTGGCTTCGTCAACATATGAAGAGTTGACGCGCCTGGCGTGGGATGCCCTGAACCGTGCGGATTTTCCTGAAGTTGACCGTATTTTTGAAATGGCGGTGAAATTGTTTGAACCGCAGGCCATGATGCTGCATGCGGGGCTGAAAGAATTCCCGGGGCGGGATCGTATGGCGGAGTACCGCGTTATGAATGATGTGGCAACCATTCATTTTGTGCGGCTGGAAAGTTTGCGCACCCAGGGCAAGAGCGAGGCGGCCATTGATCTGGCCAAAGACATTATCAGGAAGTATCCGTATGCGCAGGCCTGGGATGCGAGCCGCGGCGGATTCTGGTCCATTGCCGAGAAATCACAAATCATCATGGATCAGTTGTCGGGAGTGACGGAAGAGAGGGAAGAGTTGGCGCGCAACGCCAAGCTGACACATCCTGTGCTGGCATTTCCCGGTAAGGATAAGGTCATTGATTATACGAAATACGGCAAGTTCATTGGCCTGGGGACCAAGGACTACAAATATAAGATGAACAAACCATCTGTTTTGGCCGAGGCGGCCGGGGAAGGGGTCTTTCCCAATACCGTGGATGTGATCAAGGATCCGCGCTACCGGGAAGTTTATAAGGAAGGCCGGATGAGCGGGAGTCATTGGGATATGGTTAATACCAGGGATCTTGAAGCCGCATATTACAAGTGGGCTTCGGCGGCTGAAAATCCGGGTGTAAAACTTTTTTATACCGCGCTTGTTCTGGAACGTAGTCAGATGTATCTGGAGGCCATCAAAGCTTATCATGCGCTCATTGTTCATTTTCCGCGTTCGTGGGGCATGACGTATTGGCAGACGCCGTGGTATCCGGCCCAGGCGGCTGTGGCCAAGATCAAAAATATCATCCGCATGCATCCGGAGTTGAATCTGGAGTTTACCGGGGCCAAGGTGCGCGTGATTAACGGGGCGGATAATGATACGGCTAATGATATTTTTATCGTTAATCCTGGTGTTATTAAAGAAGTTTTCTGGCCGTTTAAAAAGAATGATGTCATCGGGCTCGGCAAGGTCAAGCGTACGCTGGGCGGCAACAAAGTCAAATTTGTCCAGTATGAAAACGGTCACTGGCAGATGATGGTGGAGAATAAGCCCTATACGATCCATGGGTTGACGTATACGCCCACCAAGATCGGCCAGTCGCCCGATAAGGGCACGCTGGAGAACTGGATGTTCCAGACTGATGACAGCATGCATCAGGCGTGGGTTGACAAGAACAGGAACAATATCCAGGACCCGAATGAGCCTAATGTCGGGGATTTTAAATTGATGCAGGAAATGGGGGTCAATACCATTCGCATTTACCATAATAAGCTGAAGATGAATACGGCACTTTTACGTGAATTGCACCAACGTTATGGTATCCGCGTTATCATGGGGGACTTTCTTGGAAAATATACCCTGGGTTCAGGCGCTGATTGGAAAACAGGTACAGATTACGAAAACCCCGTGCATTTGCAGAATATGATGAAGGAAGTTGAAGATTTTGTGAAGGAATTCAAGGATGAGGATTTTGTTTTGATGTGGCTTTTGGGGAATGAGAACAATTACGGGGTGGCATCCAACGCGGATAAAAAACCGGAAGCCTATTTCAAGTTTGTGAATCAGGTTGCCAAAAGGATCAAGGAGATTGATCCAAATCACCCGGTGGCGATTTGTAATGGCGATGTGCTGTTCTTGGATAAAATGGCCAGGTTTGCGCCTGACGTTGATGCCTATGGTGCTAATATTTATCGCGGTGATTATGGCTTCGGTTCTTATTGGGATGAAGTTCGGGAAACGGCAGATCGTCCGGCATTTATTACGGAATATGGTGCTCCGGCGTATTCAAAATTTGCCAGCCTGGAAGAAGCTGAAGAAGACCAGTCGCGGTATCACCAGGGCGGCTGGATGGATATCATGGCCAATACGGCGGGTCATGCGGAGGGAGCGGGTAATGCCATTGGCGGCATTGCGTTTGAATGGATGGATGAATGGTGGAAGAATTATGAACCATTCAAGCATGATACCAAGGCTGATGTTATCGGGCCTTTTGCCGGCGGATATTATTTTGAGGAATGGTTTGGTTTGGTCGGGCAGGGCGATGGCACGAAAAGCCCTCTCTTGCGCCAGTTGCGAAAAGTATACTATAATTATAAAACCATGTGGAATAAGAAATAGTAGTTCTTTCCAGCATTTGTCGTCGAAATATTCACGGGGATCGCTGTTTTCGCGCGCGATATTTGAATATTGGGTTTTATAAATATTTGTGCGACTGGCATTTTTTGCTTGCGTATGTCATACTTCTCGTTACAATTGATGTTTATATGCATTCTGTGTCGTTCTTGCATGTCAATTCAAGTGAGTATTGAATCAAAAAATTAAGTAGTAATTAAAAAACAGGAGGAAGTAAAAATGAAAAAGTTCGTTATGGTGATGTTTGCGGTTTTAGCCGCAGTCGGCATTCAGCCGGTTCAGGCACAGCCGGCGCCAGCCACGGCGTCTGCGATAAACTTTGGTGATTTCAAGTCATCAACGCTCGCCACCAAGGCATGGCAGGCTCTGAATAATAAGAATCTGGATGCGGTTTTGGCGTACACCAATAAGTGCGTTGAAATGTATGGTGCTGAAGCAGCCAAGATGCAGATGAATTTGAAAGAATATCCGGCTGGCGAATCACAGCTGATCTTTTCTTTCTGGGCTTTAAATGATGTATCAACATCTCTTTATATTCAGGGTGAAGCTTATCGTGTTGCTCAGATGAATGATAAAGCCAAGGTGGCTTTTGAGCGTGTGGTCAGGGAGTTTTCTTTTGGTCAGGCCTATGATCCGGCTAGCAAATCGTTCTGGAAGCCTGCGGATGCGGCCAAGGACAAGCTTGACATGATGGCCAAGGGGCTTAATCTTGATTTTGGCGATATGCGTTCATCCACGCTGGTGCAGCGGATGTGGGGTGCTTTAGGGAAAAAGGATCTGGAAGCAGCGGCGGCGTACTATAATAAACTGTCAAGTCTTTATGGCGAGACCGCCAGGAAAATGCAGGCGGGAATGACGGAGTATGCCTGGGAATCTCCGGAAAAGATCCATTCGTTCTGGGCGCTGAATGATGTTGGTACGGGAACGTTTATCATGGGTGAGCTTTATCGCCTGGTGGACAAGAAGGCAGAAGCTTCAGCCATGTTTCAGAAACTGGTCAGCGATTATCTTTATGCACAGTGCTGGGATACAAACGGCTGGTTCTGGAAGCCTGCGGAAGCAGCTCAGCAGAAATTGATCGAGCTTGATATTCCTGCTGTTGTTAAGAAGTAAATGCGCACAAACGTTTTACTTTTAAGTATTTTCATTCTTGCTGTCAGTACCGGGGGGTGTTCTCAAAACACCTCCGGTACGGCTGCAAATGGCAAAGCCCCGGCCGCCGTAACTGTTGCGGCCACGACCGTTCAGCCTCAGTCCAACATGTCTTCCGTTGTTTTTGCTCCTTTTTATGTTTATCAGGATAAAAATTCCAAGAATCGTTTTATCCCTTCGGGTTACATGCCAACGGGTGATTGTGTGAATGTGGATGACGCCTGGCAGTATGATGTCAAGGAAGGCCGCAGTTGTATTCGTATTATCTACGATGTCGTCTGTTCCAAGGAGGGTCATAAGTGGGCGGGCGTTTATTGGCAGAATCCGGCGGATAATTGGGGTGCCAGAAAAGGCGGATACAATTTGACAGGAGCCACCAAGCTTGTCTTTTGGGCCAAGGGAGAAATGGGTGGCGAACGCATTGAGGAGTTTCGTGTGGGCGGCATGGGTGCGGGTCAGATGTATCCTGACAGTGATTCAACCGGTATCGGTCCTGTGATTCTGACCAAAGAATGGAAAGAGTATACGATTGATTTGCGCGGTAAAGATTTATCATATATTAGCGGCGGTTTTTCCTGGTTTACCAATGTGGATGTTAATCCGCACCACTGTACTTTTTATCTCGACGGAATTCGTTACGAATAATTTTTTTCCCCTTCCAAGAAAATAATTTCTTTTTTCCTTGAGTCTTCTATATTGATTTGTTAATATTCCAAGTGTTAAAAACAATTAAGCGTATCTGGAGACTTCATGTCAAAGACAATAAAGCAGAGTATTCTCATCCTTGGGGTATTGATCACTCTAAGTGTCGCATTTGCCATTGTTTTTTATCTTCAGAAACAGGCCGCAGAAAAACATGTTGTTCTTCTCCAGGATCAGGTTTCCCAGCTTGAAACAAAAGAGCGTGAATCAAGAAAGAAAATCAAAAGTTTAACTGACGAGGCAGCCAAATTGCGCACCGATCTGGATGCGCGCACGAGTGAACTGGCCGACATGACCAAGAGGTCCGCGGATGCGACGCGCGCGGCCGATGATTTGCGCCAGGAACTTGCCAAGATTAAGAAAAGCAGCAGTGAAGTTGAAGTCAAGCTTGAGAATGTCCGTCGTGAACGCGAACAGCTGATGCAGCAGTTGACAGATTTGAAAAACAAACCTGTTCAGGAAAAGATTGTTTACCGGGACGGTTCCTCCAGTGGGGCTTCCAATGAAGGCGTGAACCCGGCAGAAGCCATGAATGAGGTTTTTAATGCGGCGTCCGGTTCGACCATGCCGCGCGGCATCAACCGTGAAAGCGAAAATTACTGGGCAGGTATTTTACGTCAGAAAGCCGGGCTCGAGATTGAGTTACAGAAAATGAAAGATGTGCTCAGTAATTCGAATGTTCAGATGGCGGAACTCAAGAAAAATAGTTCCGACCTTGAACTGGAAGTTGGCCGGCTCAGGAATGAAAAGAATGAAGTCATCCGCAAGATCAAGTACGGTGAAGATTTGGCGGATAATCTTTCTGTTGAATTGGCCCGTGCCCGCAATGAGCAGAAGATTTCCCAGGATCGTGCCGAGCAGATGCTGGCGGAAAATCAGCAGCTGCGTTTGGATATCAAGCAGTTGACCAGCACCAAGGTGGCGCTTGAAAAGAGCATCGCCAATCTTTCCGAAGAGAAAAGTGCGATCGAAAAGAAGTTGATTGAAACAGAAAATATTATCCAGGGTCGTATTGACGAGATTTGGCAGATCAAGAAAGATATCGATGTTCGTTTTGATAATCGTGTTGGCGCCCAGAGCGGCAGCCAGGTTGATCTGGCCCCGATTGTGGTTGGTGTTGACAAGAATCAAGCGGTTAAGGAAACGCCTTCTTCCGGCAGGTCTGCGGGTAAAGCCGCTGTTTCATCGTCCAGGAAACTGCAGGGAAGCGTGGTCAGCATTAATGATGAAAATAATTTCGTGATTGTTGATCTGGGTGAAAAATCCGGCATTAGAGTCGGAGATTCTTTCAGGGTTTATCATGGCGGAGCACATATTGGATCGGTTGAAGTTATTCAGGTAAGGCAGGATATTTCCGCGGCTGATATTAAACAAAAGATTTCAGCCTTCTCTGTTGGCGATACCGTTAGGTAAAAGAATAGTGTCTTCAAAACGCATCAGCATTAAAGATGTCGCGCGTCTAGCGAAGGTTTCCATTACAACTGTTTCTCGCGTAACCAACAAATTCCCTTCTGTTAATCCCAAAAATATTAAAAAAGTCGAAGAAGCCATTGCGGCGCTTAAATACAGGCCCAATATCAGCGCACGGCGTTTGGCCAGCGGCGATAACAATATGGTCGGCCTTGTCATGCCAGGGTATCCGGGTATTTTCCATTCCTTTTTTGCCATTGAGATCATCCGGGGTGTCGGGCATGCCTGCGAGGCCTTAAGGCTGGATATGGTCTTTCATATTACAGACGGAAGAAATGCCCTTACGGCCAATTATCTTGGCGGGATTATATTTGCGGATATCATTGAAAATCGCAAGCAGGTGCAGGATGCGCTTGATGAGAGCGTCCCCTGCCTTGTAATCAACAATGTGGTTCAGGACATGGATGTCAGCTATATTGCTATTAATAATGTCAAAGGCGGCATGGTGGCGGCTGATTACCTTGTGAGTTTAGGTCACCGGCGGATTGCTACCATCACGGGAAATTTGCGTACCCAGGCAGGTTTTGACCGGTTTGACGGGTTCATGAAAGGCCTTGCGGAAAAACAGATTGAGATCCCCAAAGAGTATGTTTCGCGCGGGGATTATTCCCGCCGAAGTGCGCGGCAAGCGGCGGAGTATTTCTTTTCCATGGATGAAGGCCGGCGTCCGACAGCGATCTTTGCCCAGAGCGATGATATGGCGCTGGAGGTGATCGCCGTTGCGTATGAAATGGGTATTCGTATTCCGGAGGATGTTTCGGTCATGGGTTTCGATGATAATCCTCAGGCGATTTACGGGCCTGTGGCACTGACAACGATCCGTCAGCCGGTATTTGAAATGGCGGAAAAAAGTGTTCGTCTTCTGCATGAAATGATCAGCGGCAAACGTGAGTCCAAGATCAAGATAGCGCTTGACCCTGAGCTTGTTGTCCGTGATTCGTGTGTGCCGTGTAAGGCATAAAACGGATTTCCTGCTATAATATCCCCTTATGAAAACTTCTTTTGCTTGTATTGTGATCGGGGCCGGGCATGCCGGTATTGAGGCGGCGTTAGCACCCGCGCGCATGGGTCTGGCTACGCTCATGATCAATTATGCGTTTGATACCATTGGGCAGATGAGTTGCAATCCTGCCATTGGCGGGGTGGGCAAGGGCCAATTGGTGCGTGAGGTTGATTTGTTGGGCGGTGAAATGGGTTTGGCGGCTGATCGTACGGCGGTCCAGTTCAGACAGTTGAACCAATCCAAAGGCCCTGCGGTCCGCTCCTCCCGCGTGCAATCGGATCGTTCGCGGTATCGTTTGCGTATGCAGGCTGTTGTCAGGGATCAGGAAAACCTGACGTTTTATCAGGGAGAGGCCGCAGAGATTCTTGTGCATAATGGCCGCGTGAGGGGGGTGCGCGTCGTTGACGGGCAGATCTTCGAGGCGCCGTGCGTGGTGGTGACGGCGGGAACTTTTCTGAACGGTCGCATGCATCTTGGTCCCAGGATTATTCCCGGCGGGCGCATTGATGAGAAGCCGTCGGTTGCACTGGCCCATAGCCTGGAAGGGCTTGGTTTTACGATCCGGAATTTCAAGACCGGAACACCGCCAAGGCTTGATGGCACAACGATTGACTATACGCGCCTTCAGCCGCAGGGTTCCGACGAGAAGATATTTCCGTTTTCTTTCCGCACGCCTTTTATCCCCCGGGAACAACCCTTGTTACCTTGCTGGCAGACCCATACCACCCTCCGGACGCATCAGGTCATTCGGGATAATTTTCATCTTTCTCCCATGTATTCGGGGCAGATCGATGCCACTGGCGTGCGGTATTGTCCGTCCATTGAGGACAAGCTGAAGAAATTCGGTGACAAGCAGAGTCATCCGGTCTTTCTGGAGCCTGACGGGATTGATACGGATATTGTTTATCCCAATGGCATTTCAACCGGCCTTCCTGAAAACGTTCAGGAAGAGTTTGTGCGCACGATTCCCGGCCTGGAGCAGGTGTCAATCGTGCGTTGGGGGTATTCGATTGAGCATGGCGTGATTTATACCGAAGAACTCAAGCATTCGCTGGAATCCAGGCGCATCGGGGGTCTTTTTTTCGCAGGCCAGGTTAACGGGACAACGGGATATGAAGAGGCGGCCGTGCAGGGTATGGTGGCCGGGATCAATGCGGCGCTGGTGGTTCGCCAGGAGGAGCCTTTTATGCTTCGGCGTGATGAGGCGTATGCGGGGGTGCTCATCGATGATCTTATCATCAAGGGGACAAATGAACCGTACCGGATGTTTACCTCCCGGGTGGAGCACCGGTTACTGGTGCGTGAAGATAATACCGACGAGCGTTTGGGTGCTTACGGCCGGAAATTTGGTTTGATTACTGAAAAAGAGTTTGCGGCCATCGAGGCTAAATATGTTGCCGTGCGGCGTATGAGGGCCCGCCTGAAAGAATTTTCCCTGACACCGGCGCAGATTAATCCGCTGCTGGAGGCGCTTCAGACATCTGTCCTTATTCAGAAAATACCGGCGCATGACATCCTCAAGCGCCCCGGGGTTCTTTTTGCCCATGTGGCGGCGTTTGATGAGGAATTAAAGCTTGCCGATGAAGCGGTGGCGGCAAGGGTTGAGTATGATGTGAAGTATGAAGGTTTTATTGCGCATCAGAAAATCGAGATTGATAAGTTCAGGCATCTGGAGAGTATCCGCATTCCGCCGGATCTTGATGTGCAGGCGGCCCCTGGTTTGTCGCACGAGATCCGTGAGAAATTAAAACGTTTCAAGCCCGAAACCCTCGGCCAGGCGAACCGTATTTCGGGCATGACTCCGGCGGCAATAGCGATTTTGATGATATGGATCCGTAAACATTTCAAGCCGCATGACTAACACACAGGTTCTACAGGTTCTGGATACGTTAAAAGGGGCGGTGAAATCATTGCCAGATCCGTCGGTGACATTGGTTGGCAAGAAATGGAAGAGCCCCTACCTTGTTCTGGTCTCATGCCTTTTGAGCCTGCGGACCAAAGATGCGACGACACTTCCGGCATCCGAGCGTTTGTTTGCCTTGGCGCAAACGCCTCAGGAAATGCTCAGGCTAACGGCGCATCAGATTGAACGCGCTGTTTATCCAGTCGGGTTTTACCGCACCAAGGCGCGTCGCATCCTGGATATCAGCCGGGTTTTGATTCAGGATTTTAATGCACAGGTTCCGGATACCCTGGAAGGCTTGTTAAGTCTTAAAGGTGTTGGCCGAAAGACGGCGAATCTGGTTTTGGTGGAAGGTTTTGGCAAGCCGGGGATTTGTGTGGATACGCATATGCATCGCATTACAAACCGCTGGGGATATGTGGATACCCGCACACCTGAATCAACGGAAGCGGCGTTGCGTGCCAGGCTGCCACATGCCTGCTGGCAGGATATCAATTGGCTTCTGGTTTTGTGGGGGCAGAATGTTTGTGCACCGGTATCGCCCAAATGTTCTGTTTGCGTCATTGAATCCATGTGCGGCAAGATCGGCGTGAGGGTGCATCGATGATCAGGGGGATGAAGCAATTGTCATGGCGGCATTATTTATGGCTGGTACTGCTGGCGGGCGCAGCTTTCTTTCCTGTTTATCGGGCTGAATTCCTTAATTGGGATGATCAGACGCATGTGACCCGCAATGTCCCGGTTTTGGGGTTTGATATCATCCGCATATTCACGGAGCCCGTTCATGATACGTATATTCCTCTAACCAGTTTGAGTTTTGCGGTTGAAAAGGCAGTCTTTGGATTAAATCCGTTTGTTTTTCATCTGGATAATTTATGGCTTCATATTCTGGTGTCGTGCCTGTTGATGGGATTTTTTACGCGGTTGGGAGCATCGGTTGGGGCGGCTTTTATAGGGGCGGTGCTTTTTGCGGTTCATCCGATGCATGTGGAATCTGTTGCGTGGGTCACGGAACGCAAGGATGTGCTTTATGCGTTATTTTATGTGCTGGCGCTGCGCCAATGGTGGGCTTACCTTGATCGTGGGGATAAAAGGGATTTCGGATGGACCTTGTGCTGGGCGCTGTTAAGCCTTCTGGCCAAGCCCATGGCCGTCAGCCTGCCGCTGGTGCTGTTGTTTCTGGAGTGGTGGCGCTCCGGCGATCTTCGTCGGGTGCGCGGGATCGCCTATATCCCGTTTTTCTTGTTGGCTGTTGCGGCAGGCTGGATGACCTACATGCATCATGTGCGCAATCCCATCGGGGATGTCGGCACAAGCATGCTGATCTGGATATGGACGTTGGCATTTTATATCTGGAAATTCTTCCTGCCGTTTATTTTTCATCCCTTGTATGCCTTACCCACACCGATTGGGATCTTTGAGCCGGCATATTTTGTGACGGTTGTATTGATGGCGGTTCTTGCGGTCTGTGTTTTCTATGTGGCCTGGCGGCATCTGGATCGCTGGTTTTTGCTGGGGGCCGGATTTTTCTTTCTGTCGATTTTCTTTGTCCTGCGCTTTGATGCGCGGGATGTGCATGTGGTGGCGGACCGGTTCATGTACCTGCCCAGCGCCGGGTTATGCCTGTGGCTTGGGATTAAGGCGGAAGGATGGATCGTGAGCCGGGGGCGATGGGCGGCAGCGGTGTTGGTGGTTGCCGTGCTTTTGCTGGGGGTAAGGACTTATGCGTATGCCATGGTTTGGCAGGACAGCATTACGTTCTGGAGTTATGTAATCCGGCATTATCCCAAGCAGGAAATCGCGTATAACAACAGGGCGGTGGTTTACGGGGATATGGGCCGGTACGATCTGGCGGTCAGGGATAACACCCGGGTTTTGACGTTTCCGTCGAATCGTGCCCTGGCGTATTATAATCGCGGGGTGAGCTTCAAGGATTGGGCGCAGCAAATGCTCAAAGAAAAGAAGTCTCTGGAAGCAGAAAAGCTTTTTCGCCTGGCCAAGGCTGATTTTGATGCGGCCATTGAGGAGGATCCTTCATATGCCAAGACATATAATCACCGGGGCATGGTGCGGCATTTCCTGCATGATGATCCCGGTGCCATGGGGGATTTAACCAAAGCCATTGAGCGGGACAGGGCCTATGCGGAGGCGTATAATAATCGTGGGAATCTGCGTTCTTCAATCGGTGAGCTTGATGCGGCGTTGAATGATTACCAACGCGTTATTCAATCGGGTGGTTTTGAAGCCGAGGCATACAGCAATATGGGGATCATTTATGCGCGCAAGGGGTTCTCAGACCTTGCGGTGCAAAGTTGCAGTAAAGCGATTCAAGTCAATCCGCGGCACGGCGAGGCGTATTTTAATCGTTCGGTTCTTTTGTTTCAAAAGGGCGACAAGAACGGGGCGCGTCGGGACGCGGCCAAGGCCCGAAGCCTTGGCATAGCGGTTGATGACGGTTATTGGCGTTCGCTGCAGGGTGAAGAAAATTGTAATCACAAGTGCGACAGGAAAAATTTAAAAGAGCTCCATAGATCTGAAAAATAACTGTTACTTTGTAAGTTGCGAACAAGCAAAGAACAGGAGACCTATGGAGCAGAGAAATTGTAACACTAAGCGCAAG
>JAZDPD010000273.1:0-6337 GCA_043798045.1 Candidatus Omnitrophota bacterium
CTTGCGCTTAGTGTTACAATTTCTCTGCTCCATAGGTCTCCTGTTCTTTGCTTGTTCGCAACTTACAAAGTAACAGTTATTTTTCAGATCTATGGAGCTCTTTTAAATTTTTCCTGTCGCACTTGTGATTACAATTTTCCAAACAAGAACATGGAAACAAAACTGGAACAAAACTGGGACACACAAAGTTTCATAAATAACTTTGTGTGTCCCAGTTTTGTTCAATAAAGGGCGGACACATGGGTCCGCCCCTACGATACTATTAAATAACAGCGACCTCTTCAAGCACGTCGGAACGACGGGCAAAATACCCGTGCAGCCATGATGGGTTATATCCCACCTTAATGCCCTCATCTAAAGGCGCCAACCCCAAGAGCGGCCTGAGATTAACCGGCTGCGGTACACCCACCGGTACTGGCACCAGTCCGCGCAAATCTTTCTGGATCTGTTGAATTTGAACAGGATCAAACTCCGGCATCCCCGCGGCATCGGTAGCAATAATCTTAAGATAATTCCCCGCACCCAGGTCGATACCACCCTGGACTTTCTTTTCATCATTAATCGCGGCATTATCCAATTTCTTAAATTCAATTATAAAATCACTCATAAAACTCCCAAGCGCCCCCATTCTTTTCTTATACTCCTCCCAAGGATAATCAATACGACCCAACTCTCCTTGAGATACACTCAATATGACGCGCACACCATCTGGGGCATACGCCATCGTAAGTAACTGCCCATTAACTCCTGGATATTCACTTAATCCACTCCTGAAGATCTCTATTAAACCATCAAAAGCATGCTCAAGAGCATCAACGCTTACGCCCCAACGCGCCATGGCCGCCCCCACCCCTTCAGGTGCCGTAAACTTGTATGCCACGGAAGTCTTCTTAACTGCATCATGCAGTTTCTTTTGTTCTTTAATCATATCAGCGATAATAACATCCGGATCCTTATCCACATTAGCGTTGGCATAATATATCTCGCCAAGAACCTTCCCGTTGAGCGTTAATTCAGCATAAATGAAATTCCTGGTCCTCCAGAGCTTCCTGACATACAGCGTATAATCATTAAGATAATGATACTTATTCATTCTACCTATCTTGACTAAATGATCTCGAAACTCTACGCTATCAACACGCTGAATCGGCATAGACCTGCTTCCATCAATAAAAACTATATCCCGCTCTCCTGAGAGCAACTCAGCTGGAATTGCCTGTGCCGGATCCGCCTTGGCATCAACGCTAATTTCATCAGCCCCTAAAGAAAATATTTCCCGGCGCAAAGATTCTAGCGCTGCCCTATTATTAAAAACCTCAACCAATCGATTAAAAATAGGCGCCGCTAACAAAACACGCACAGGGTTTAAAGTACCCCTATATCCAGGCGATCTGGACATATTAGCCACAGAGAAAGCCGAAAGGTAATTTGTTCCGGACTGCAAACGCCTGTACTCCGCCCCAATAAACTGCGCGGCGGCCAATACCTTAACTCCCACAAAGTCATCAGCCTCATCGGCCCAAAAACTGCCCACAAGCCCCTTAACCAAATCAGCCGCCATCTGGATATTTATACCGCTCCCGACCAATAACCTGGCACCAGCTTCCAAAAGATACGGCATCCACGCATACATCTTTGCTTGAAGATCAGCTGACCGAGCGTCCTGATTTTCCAGCACCTGCTCTACGAATGGATACAACACCTTGGAAAATTCTGACACAGCAAGACGCGCCGCACTTTCTGTCCATCCATGGTGCATCAACAATGTCCTGGCTTTTAAACCTAAAACATCATCACCCGATGACATGGTGAACGTACCATCCTGCCACCCATCGATTTGAGCTATCTTTGCTTGAAGCTGCCTGGCGCCTTGTTGCTTGGAAAGAATTATATCCATAGCCTCACGCAATGCTTCGCCTTGATTAGAACCAGGCTGGCGCATCAACGCCAATGTCAACTCTACCAGGGCATCAACCTGGTCGGGCATATTCTTTCTTGCCTGCGCCACCAACGCATTAACATCACTCACCACCGAAGAAATCACCCCACCCTGCGCCTGATCAACGGCCAAAGACGCGCCTTGATGCAGCTTGAATGTAATTTCATCCTGAAAAATATCCTTCCTCTTTTTGACACGATACATATTAAATATTCCCCCGGCTGCCACCAACCCAACCGCAACAACAGCCAACACCCCCTTGACTTCCCAAGAAATATCTAGGAATGTCAAACCCAATACTGAGGCAGAAAATCCCCCCCCCATCGCGGCCATCGTAAAATAAGCGTCGGATTCCTTAAATGATACTTCTTTATTCTTTTGCCCCAAATAATGCGCTGCGGCAATTACCCTCAACCCCAGTAAATCCATATCATCTGAATACGCCAAGAAATCTTTCAACAACAAAACCACCAACCCCACGGCCTTATCACTTGTGAATCCACTGACCTTTAATCTTGCGGACGCCTCCAATAGATCAGGCATTAGGCCATCTTCAAGCCCATCAAGCGCACCATCCGCAACCCCGGCACCCAGTAACACCTTTCGAACCAACGGTGCAAGCTCACTCTCAAAATCAGACATCACCCATAACGCATTCTTGATATTCAACCCTGCTATATTCTCATGCAAAACAACAGCTCCGTTCAAACGCGGATTATCACCATAATTTTTATTATTTAATAGCAATCTTTCTTCATAATTCCAACGAGGATCGTTCGAAATATCACTTTCTGTTAGCCGCACGACAGCTGGCTCATCGGATAAACCCAGCGCAGCAAATATCGCCTTCCTGGTATTTTTCTCATCACCCGCATGCACAAAAGAAACCAAAAGATTCACATCATGCAAAACAGTTGGAATCACATTGCCATCCGCACCTTTGGTCAACCCGCGCCGGCGCTTGATTTCTTTAGCAACCTCATTAAACAAAGCTCGTCTTTCGAACGACATATCCCCATCAACATTAATTTTAAAAGTCGACAAAGGACCCAATTGAACCACAATTTGCGTTTCATCCAACAACTCGTTATAAGAAGCAAAAAGACGCGGTGCAGGATTACCGATTAAATACAACCCATCCTTCCCACGTTCACCAACAACATCCTTTGCATTATTCACCATCCTCGTTATGAAATCCGAAACCTCATCCAGCGTATCCTGGGCCTTGTCAACGGCCCCCTGAACTGTTAACACACGCGCGTTAATTTCTTTACTCAAATCCATCCGCTTGCCATACGTGGCATACCATGCCCAAATATCTGCCAGCGCTACCGCTGCCCCGCCAATGGTCATAATAGAATTATGCGTTACCACACCTTTAACAATCATGCCAGCACCCAGAATACCCGAGAGCACCATTGGTTTTAATGCCAAACTTGCCCGAGCATGTAAACGCTGACCATCTTCAACAATAAATGACACAGCCGCCAAAACCTTCAAATGCGCATCAGACGCGCCCTCAGGCAAAATCTCTGTTAACATGGATTTCACCAGGCCAATGGAACGGTCCAAATCAATCCCGCTTTGCATAAGCCGTGCTACAGCTTCAAGCAAATAAGGCATCATTGTTTGCAACCTGGCAGAAACCTGGGATCCAGACAACCCGGACTCTAGCAAACGCGGCCATAAATATTGATCTAACGACTTGGTCGCAATCTGCAAATATACTTGTGACTTTGAACTTTCCACGCCGCTATTCAACAATACCGCAACACCTCTTAAGATCACCGAATTAATACGATATCCCGACAACGAGTAAGCATCCAGCCCATCATTTTTCCTTACTTTCAAAGCATCCTGATAACTTCCGCCCTTGATCATCACATCTACCGCCGCTATCATGGCCAATCCAATCGCCACCTGAATATCACTTCCAAGAAAACCTAAAACATCACGCGCATCTTCTATACTAGCGGCAACGCCCGTATCCAAAAGGATGGTCCGCTCCTGAAGCTTTCTTTCTACGAGCCCTGTTCTACTATCAATATGCCTTAAATGCATTAAATACTCTTCAGCTTTTTGTAACACATCCCTATCACTTAATTTCGTCGCACGTCGCCAGGCCAAAGCCAATTCCAACACACCCGCCGTATTATCTAACCCTGCTATCTTTTTAACATCCCCAACCAATTGCCGCGCCTTTAACAAGCCCTGATCGATCAACTGGGCCTGATCAAATCCAGCGTTCATTTGACTATGATCCTTCAACCTTGAGATCACTTCCCCAAGATTCAAATCTTTATAGTTTGCATCATAAATCATGATGCCTACCGTCACACCTGAAGAAATCGTCAACTGCACAAAAACATCGGTTTTATCCTGGCGTGCCAGGAGCGTATACCTATTCGGGAAAGTATACGTCACTTCCTTTTTAATGTCATTGAACTTAGCCTGAGGATTACCCCAGATCAGGGAGTCTGCAATCTTTTCCCGATTCACAGCCTGCGCGCGGTCCCGCCTTTGCTTAAGTTCTTTATAGATAATTTCAAAAATCCCTTCAGTAAAAATATTCCCTTGTTTAGTCAAATCCTTTCCATCAACGGTCATTTCAAATAGAGGCTCGAAGCCTGCCTGGCCGATTTTAAGCACACTTTTTCCAGACTTTTCATCATAAGTAATAATGATTTCATTCCCCACTGACTGAAGCCTGATAACGCGCCCGCCCCACGGCCAAGGCCCATCTGTTTTCCAGCCCTGGCTTAAGACTTCATACACATCCCACAACACATCTTCTCTCGGATGAGCCTCAACCTTATCTGTTACCGCCTGGATAAAATCCTTTAACGGAGTTTTCAGAAGATCACCTGACAATCTTGTGCTATAGAAACCTTCACCTTTCCCCAAGAAATAAACAGCACTCATCTGAGCCTTCTTTGAAAAGACCACCATGACTTCATAAGAAGTTCCAGGAAAGCTAATCCGACGCAAATTTGATGAAACGACACGGCTGGTGTCTTCAGGAAAATCTTTGGCATCCATCTTAAGCACATCCTGCGCCAGCTTCCATGCGACATACGGGTTCATCTGGGCGTTGTCTGAAAAAGTGCCGCTGGATTCATGGCGCATGAGCGCCTGCAGTGTTTTCCACTGATAATCCCTTACATCTCCTTCGACACTCATATCAAAAATACTGTTGTCATAATCAAACAACTGTATTTTGCTTTTTCTTTCTCTATTACCTACAACATCGATTTCCAGACGATAATTCTGATCCCCCGAAAGTGATATCTTCCGAACATCCTGACCCTCATGAACATTATCACTTTTCACATCTCGACCGATCACCTGCAAAAATTTCACTAACCGTTGCGATGGCCCATCCATATACTCAAAAGTTTCATATATCTCTGGTCGGTTCGGATCCATTTGCCCAACGCTTACAGCCGCCGCATCAACATTTTGCATCCGATAAGAAATCACCTGCGCAGCACCTTTAATCCTGGCACCATCTGCCACATTTGTATTCACTTTCGGCGTCATGGCAAAATCAGCCAAAATACCGCCAGAGAAATACTTGCGCGGCAACGTCTCTTGCGTATTGCGGTCGAATTCATCTTTAATGTAGTTATAGACACCCTTCTGATACGCATTCATATACTGGGCATAGACTTTTTCTTTCGCATCTTTCTCAGGAATTGTGATGCCTTCCACTTTATTGGTATTGGCATACACCTGATTGAGCAAACTGGTCTTAAGAGCATTCTTGTACCATCCGGCCAAAATCAATGACTGGAACACCTGGCGCAGGGCGGCAAAGTTTTTGCCTTCGTTGACTTCCTTTTCAAGAACGGGGAGGATGATTTCGCGCACGACGTCCTTGGCCAGCTCCTGGGTGTTGGCGTTTGGAAAGCGGTCGGCGCCCTGGGTCGCTTTCGTATCCAGCGCAAGTTCGGCTGGCAGCGTGCCGGGGGACACAGATCCCCGTTGATTATCTTGTAGCGGGGCACTATGTCCCCGGGTTAGCAAAGCGTCTTGCGCGGCTTTATCCCCGGCTGGTGCCGAGGACTCCGCCGCGTCCTTCTGATGGGACGCGGCTTCGTAATCTGATTCGAGCATCACCTTTAAATGCGAGCCGGACACAAACGCATTGTTGCCATGCTGATAAACAGTCGCCTCATCGGGCGCGATCCAGACTTTATTGAATGTATCTACCGGAATATCCGTGGTGCCAAATTTGTCATAAGCCTGACTGTAAACCTTATCCCAGAACTTGCGCCCCAGATCTTTTTCCGGATACAACAATGAAGCCGTGATCTGCTTGAGCAAATAATCCTGCGCCAGAAGCTCGCGCCCCACATCCGTATGACTTAACTGATCCGGCATGATGCGGTCATTTTC
>JAZDPD010000274.1:0-8502 GCA_043798045.1 Candidatus Omnitrophota bacterium
TGAACTCGGTTTAAATCCAAAAGAAAATCCACAGGATAAAGAAACAGCCAGAAAGATCTCGCTGGTTCTTGCTGGACAAATGAAGTTTGAGGATGCTGATATTAAAGGCCTTGATCCTCATATGGTGAGTGCGCTCAGCCAGTGGTTGAACACTGTCAGTGATGCGTTCATTGAAGGTTATTTGGATGAAGTTGAGGCACAAGGCATTCAGGGGAATTTACTCAAAGGGGAATGGAACAGGGAAAAGGCGAAGTTTCTCATTTATTATTGGGTAGTAGCACGGGCATTCCATGAACTAAGGTACGAAGTTTATGCGCGTGATGAAGGTTGGGAGGCGATCCCCGGAGCGAGAATCCTTCAGATAGTTCAGGACAAACTTGGGGTCAAGGCGTCTGTAACAGCTTTGGATGCGGCTGAGCGTCCACTGACGTATGCGACTTCACCCTTGCAAGTGGTGGATAATCCCCCCGCGCAAAATCGGTTCTTTGCACCTATTGATGCTGGTCGCCGTGAAGACGTTATATTTTTTCCGTTTCAACACATGCGCGGAGCGACAAATAACCCCTGGGATGAGCGTTTTGATTGGGGTAATGGGGATTATATTGTTGCTAAGTCCGCGATTGATTTCTGTAAATTAATGGGCATTCCTATCATGCAGATTTTACCTGATAGATGGTCTGCGGCATTTCATTCACCATATTCAGTCTTAGGTAATGCGGTAGCTGATCCTGAAAATATCAATATCCCCTCAGTAGTAGCAACAATGCAAAAGAACGGGATTGATGCTAAGGATGTGGTTTCTTTTATCAACGAGAACATGTCCAAAATTGAAGGATTACGGCAGTCTCTTACGATTGATCATGAATTGATTTTTCAATTAAAGATCCAGTCGATGAAAAAGGCTTGGGAATCATTTAAGAACAGTAAAGACGCAGAAATGTATCATTCATTTGAGTCATATGAAGCACGACAAAAAGGTGAAGAGGTTGAAGACGATGTTTTCTTTTATTTGATGAAAGAAGCCGCGATGCAAAAAGACGGCAGTAAAGGATGGGATTGGCGGCTTTGGACGAAGTGGTTTCCTGGACTTATAGGGAAGAACCGTTTTGTGATTGAAACGATGAAGAATGCAATGCGCGAGGATCTTAGGTTTCATTTGTTTGTTCAGTTCTTCCTGGAGAAACAGGACAATGAATTCAAACAATACGCAGATGCCAATAATGTCAGTGTCATGATCGACATTCCGTTTGCACCACCTGATGCCACAGTTTTCTTCAATCCCGAGCTTGTCAGCATGGATGGCCAGGAGAATCAGTTTCAGCGGGTTGAGGTTCAGGGAGTTCCGGGCAAGAAAGAGACTCCATTAGGCCAGCTTTGGAATTTCTCGATTTATCGTGATCGTAATGTCATGGAAGGGTATTTCAAGAAGACATTTCAACAGAACCAGAAACGTGGAGTGAAGTTTGTTCGCCGTGACCACGTTCCGGGTGACTTTCAAGTGTATGCTTTCAGGCAGGATGTGAAGGAAGAATTTCGTCTTGATAGACTGGGGATCATTGACCAGATTAATGCTATTAGAGAAGCGGCTTTGCAGGCTAATACGCCTGAAGCAAAGAGTGCGGCAGGTCGAAAGATTGGTGAGATGATTAAGTCAACATTGATGCATCCGCCAGCTGGCATTGCCAAACTTCCACAGGATATTATTGATCTTCTCTTTACACCTGATGGGGATATGCGCACTGAGGGGAATATGCTTATGATTGCACGTAAGTCAATCAACGGGCAAAAACCGCCGC
Source organism: Candidatus Omnitrophota bacterium (assembly GCA_043798045.1). GTDB lineage: Bacteria > Omnitrophota > Gorgyraeia > Zapsychrales > Fredricksoniimonadaceae > Fredricksoniimonas. Next base: position 1,797 of record JAZDPD010000274.1, read on the forward strand.
AAGGATCATTGTGGACACAGGTTGATCAAATGGAGGATGGGATCTTTGCGGATGCGCCTAAATGGGATCTTTTAAGGATCACACCTAATAAACGGGCCGATGATATTGGGTTTATTGGTACATGGCTATTCCCAGAGGATAATGTACCCGGCCCCTTGCCAACAGATAGTATTCGTGTGGCTTACTATAAAGCTGGCCCAGGTGAAAGTATTTTGCAGGAAATGGACTATCTGGCACAGCGTGAGGGAAATAGTGTTGTATTGGAGACACTAGGTACCGTTACGAATGATATGCTGGCTTCATCACAGCGTCCTGGTGGATACCCCTTGATACCGCTGATTTGGGGCTTGGATTCAAAAGGACGTTATCATCCCACTAAATATCAAGCCAATAACTTTGCCGTTTATGATGTGCCTGATTCTCAGACGCCGATCAGTGCCTGGGAAGCTGAAAGTATCCAGACAAAGACGGAGGTATTAAAGTTATTGAAGGCTGATGTGAATGAAAACTTGGCACGGCCTACGCCTGCTGTTTATGAGCAATTATTGTCGATGGTGATGGCACCAAGAAAGGTATTCTCAGACTTGCCTGTTGAAAATGTTCCTCTTTTAGCAGGGTTAAGCCTTCAGGCTTATTTGATGCTGGATGATAATTATCGCTTAAATTCACCAGGGCATCAGATTTCCTGGTTTAGGGCTTTGCCGCATGAAGCCTCGTTGCAATCATTATTGACAGCGGCTAGCGGGCAAAAGAGTTCAACGCTGGCACAGGATGGGGTAGAACGCATCAAGCGTTTAAGACAGGCTCGTTATGAGGATGAGCCTCAAATCAATCCAAATGAAGTCAAAATCCTGAATACACGACCAAATACAAATTGGTCATCGGTGGCGGTGCGAAGGATTGATTCGAATCATCCCCAGGATACCGACCCATTCTTAGTTGAAGCGGCCATTTCTGGGCTGCCGAAGAGCGTTACCTTTGTGGAGATTGATCGTTATGGCAAAGAATTAAGCCGGGTTGCCATGCAGGAGATGAAAGGACAAAAAGGTCATGTTGAAGGTGTGGGCGATTGGATGGTGAGCTTACGACCGACTGGCTTGGGGATTTACAGATATATTATTGAAGCAGAGCGAGCTGATGGATCTTTCGCCCGTTCTAAAACAGGGCTGTTAGTAGCCGCCGGAAACAACACTGATTTAAATTATATTTCCGGTAATTTCTTAAAGAATGTTGATGATTTTCGTAACGATAAGGCTGAAAAGTCAAAAGCGCTAAAGAATGATAATGCTGTTTTGACCGATGGTGGTATTAACTTTGATCCAGCTATGATGGATATGCAGACGGTTCGACAAGGGAGCGGGTTTGCCGAGATTTATGGCCAACCGGATCTCTTGAAAGTGGATATTCAGGGACTGACACCAATGATCATTGGTGTCAAGGCGGCTGTGAATATGCCATCTCTTTTGGGGTTTTCTTTAACAGAGCGATAGAGCTTGTTAGTTTCAATAAATTGAGTTGTAGTAGAGAACTCACTGACTTAAAGCAAAATTCTCCGTTTAGCTCCAACTTACTATAACTCATATTATAATAAGTTGACAAAATTGGCGGTTTTTGGCATAATTTCGTTGAAAGGATAACCAAATATGCCTATTACAGCCCCAGATAGCCCGTTTAAAGTCCTATTACAGCACCGCCTTATCCAGGAATGGCTTCAAAACACAACGTCCCCTAACTCCCGCACCGCCATGCGTGGCGATCTTCAGGAATTCATCATCTTCCTCAAGATCTCGGATATCGATGATCTTAAGAAGATCCAACGTGTTGATATCATGCAATGGCGCGATGCCATGGCCACTACCAAGGAGAAAACGGGATTGGCTATCCGTTCGGTTAAACGCAAGATGTCATCCATTTCCAAGTTCTTTGAATATCTCTGCGATGAAGGCTTTGTTTCAACAAATCCATGCCTTGGCGTTGAGAGGCCAAAGCTAACCGCCAATGAAGGCGCTACAGCCGCGATCAACGAAGCTCAAGCCCGGGATCTATTGGATGCACCGGATCCGAAAACCCTGATCGGCAAACGTGATCGCGCGATCCTGGCGACATTCCTTTATCATGCTTTAAGGCGTTCCGAGTTGTGTCAATTGCGCCTAAAAGATCTCCAGGAACGCGACGGAATCAAACAATTTAAGATACTTGGTAAAGGTGACAAAGAACGATATGTTCCCATTCATCCGTCGGCTATCCGACGGATAAGTGAGTATCTGGAAGCCCTGGGGAATCCGTCGGATAAAGAAGGACCATTATTCACATCACTCAGTAATAATGGCAGGAACGCTGGAAAAACTATTTCACCAATTGCCGTCTACGATCTGGTTGTTCGCTATGGACAAAAAGTTGGGATTGAGAAAGGAACGTTTTCGCCACATTCTTTAAGGGCGACGGCGGCCACGAATACTTTGCTTAACGGAGAAGATATTAGGAAAGTTCAACACTGGTTAGGGCATGCCAGCATTCAAACGACCGCTATGTACGATAAACGTGATCATAGGCCAGAAGACAGCCCAACCTATAGGGTAAGGTATTAAGCTGTAGTTAACATAATTCTATGGTGATTTACTCCTGAAGTTGCAATTTTACCCCGATATCTGCGAAGCAACCTTTGCAGATATTTTAAATATTCCTCCAACTGACTATAACCAATGTTATAATCAGTTGAGTAAATGAGCGTTTTAACCCTAAAATCCGCTTTAAAGGTGCCCTAATGGCTCCAGATGTCCCTAAACCACACCTATTCCTAGCCCTCCTGGACGAACCCCTTGTCAAAAACTGGCTGAATAACATCCTTTCCACCGCCTCCCGCGTCAGCAAGCGCCAAGATCTGATGAATTTTATTTCCTACTTCAAATTAAAATCAGTCGATGACATCAAAGATATCACGCGTTCAGACATCATCGAATGGCGGGACGCTATGCTCGGGCCCAAAGATGATCGGCGTTACGCCGTCAGAACCGTAAAACGAAATATGGCGACCATATCAAAATTCCTTGAGATGCTATGCGACAATAAGGTTTTTGATCTCAATGTGGTTCAAGGTGTCGAACGGCCAAAGATCAATTCCACCGAAGGGACAACACAAGCTATTAGCGCGCTCCAGGCAAGAGATCTTCTGGAGGCTCCAGACCCAAAGACATTGAAAGGCAAACGCGATAGGGCCATCCTGGCCACGTTTCTGTTTCATGCATTAAGACGATCAGAGTTATGCAACCTAAAGGTCAAGGATATCCTGGAGCGAGATGGGATCAAGCAATTAAAAATCCTTGGTAAGGGGGATAAAGAGCGATATATCCCCGTCCATCCCGTCGCTATCAGTCGGATCACCGATTACCTCAATGCCTGCGGACATGGGAACGATAAAGAATCCCCTATATTCAGATCCCTAAGCAATAATGGAAAGAATGTTGGCAATGTAATGGCTCCGTCGGGAGTCTATGAATTGGTCATTAAATACGGGCAAAAGGCCGGTATCGACACGTCACATTTTTCTCCACATTCTCTCCGGGCCACGGCCGCCACGAACACACTGATCAATGGCGAAGACATCCGGAAGGTTCAGCATTGGCTTGGTCATTCGAGTATCCAAACGACGGCCATGTATGATAAACGGGATCACAGGGCTGAAGATAGCCCAACGTTTAGGGTGAGATATTAGGCTGTAGTTAACATAATTCTATGGGGATTTACCCCTCTACTTGCAGATATACCCACGGATTTTCTTGAAGATTAATGGTTATCTCGCCACCTGAAGTAGAAATCTTAATGTTGTTGTTCAAGTTCACATCCCCCTTGACATCCAACTTGACGGTCGGCGCCACACTCCCCACCCCCACGTTGCCATTGCCTAAAACATAAATCTGCGAATCAACCAGGGCATTCGCCCCTGTAGCATAAGGAATACGCCCCGAATTAAGCCCTGAAATTGTACCGGCAACATTCGCCAGACCAGAGCCGTCACCAGAAAACGAAGTGGCCTTGACCGTGCCCACAACATCCAGTTTCTGGGTAGGAACGGTTGAACCGACACCGATATTTCCATTAACCGCCACGGGCATAAAATTAGCCCAAACAGGCAATACGCCTAAAAAGACCATCCCCAACACCATCAACCAAAATACATTTCTCATCCCGCGCCCCCTTTTAGAAAAATGTTCCAAGATCCAGCGCCCCGCCGGGGTGCTGATAAATATCCAACGTCACTTCCCCGCGGCCAGAACCTCCCAAGAATCCATTCGTGCGATCTGAAATCTGAATAGTCTTCAACCAAAAATCAGGTTCTGATGCCCCCGCCCCACCGGTTATGTCCAGTAAAAGTTGGCCGACACTTGCCATTGAAAAATCTTTAAACTGCAAACCAGCGGCCGTCACCGCATCCCCGTCAACAAAATCCGCATTGGCCGTCAAAACCAGGGTTTTTCCGCTATTGATATAACTGACGGCTGACGCAATCTTGCCCGTTGCCGTGATACTGGTAATATCTGTATCCCAGGTCATAAAAACAGTTGCCGGGATTGTCACATAAATGAGCGTGCCATTCGTGACGCCGCTACCGATCGTTGTATCCTGCCGAATCGAAAGCGTACTGGCCCCGGTTACAGGATCTCCCACGTTAAACGTCTGGGCCGCGCTGGTAAACGTCATAAGGGTCTGGGATGCGGTTAGAATGAGCGACTCACCGCGGCCAGAGCCGCCTAAAAACCCCCAGCTGCGCGAAAACCCCGTGCTTGAAATGGCAAAGCCATCGCCGCTGCCGCCGTCAAAATAAAGCGCCCATGACGGAGACGTGAAAAGAACCACACTTAAGAAAAAAACTAATATACCCATTCAACCCCGGAGGTTGTGGCGGTTAATTTTATGGCGCGGTGTGCGCGCCACGCGCACTATAAACATTCGCACGCGTGGTTGACGCGACCGACGCAAACGACCTGTCTGACACCCGCATGCTCGTCGCCTGGCTGATCCAGCCGCCGCCTCTAAAGCCGCTACCCGTTGCCCCTGTCACCTCGCCCGCAACATACCCCGGCCACGCGGCTTGCGCCGCATAACCAGCCGCTGACAATGCACCGCTACCATGTGTTCCATCATACGCGCGCCCCGTTGCATTGCCAACAGTTACCGCGAATTTCCACACATTGCCCGAAAGCCCCATCACCCCGTAATAACTGCCGCCGGTTTCCTGGCGATTCTTGGTTGCAGCACTGGCCGCAAATATCCCGGCGCGCAAAGGCCCGCAATTATAATTCGGCCCATTATCGCAGGATGTTTCATAATAGGCTGCATTACCCGTGCCAGCCGCTGTATTTGAAACCCCCTCGGCATTTGTTCCGGCAGATGAAAGCGCATAGTCGTTGGAAACACCAGCAATATTATACACACTCGCATCACCCCAGGCATATTCATCCGCGACCACAGCTGATGGCCCGCGGGACGCCTTCTCAAACTCCAGTTCAGTCACAGGCCGTAAACCCGCCCACGTCAAATATGCTGCTGTATCCGGCCAATTAAGGTTGACCGCGGTATCCCAGCCGCCGTCGGACGCCTCATCCAGTGTGCTATTGCCATCAAGGTCACAACCGAATGTAATCGGCGCTGTTGTGCCATTGCCCGAAGCCGGGGCCGCGATGGCATCACGATTTTGAACCGATGCAAATGCAGACATCACATAACGATAATCCGGTGCATCGGCACTAATATCCGCGGCAACCCGCGCGCTTTGCTGAGTGCGAGTAAGCGTATTTAAGAAAGCCGCATACTGTCTTTGAGTGATATCATATTTCATAACATAAAATTTATTGTACCCTGTCGGGAACCCGGCGTTAAGACTTCCCGCACTGATACCACCCCCCCGGATAGTCGCATCGTCATCATTACTGTCATAAGTGCTATCCGCAATAATATTGCCGCTGAAACTGCCATTATTCACCTGCACTACGCCAAAATTACCCGCCGGGTTTGCACTGCCATCGCCCACGAAAAATGAAGCGGTGGGGATATAAACCATTTCAATACCAAAAACACTGATCTTAACCCGGTCGCTGTCAGACACACCATCAGCGCCATACAACCAGCGCAAACGCGTGCCCGTAAAATTAACACTGCCTGTACCCGCGCTGTCACGATATAAAAGAATACCTTTGCCCGCATCAGCCCCGCCGCAAGCTGACGACGGTGAACACCCAACGGCGATCAAAGAACCAGAAGGAGCGTAATGGTTGGCCGTTGTTTTAGAAAGTGTGGCGTGCTGCCACCCCCCCCAGGACGATGACCCCGAATTCCATATCGAAAACTTGACAAAAAGCCAGGCCGCATCCCAGTTGGCGTTGGACGCCGGAGCACCCGTTATAAACCACGAATTGTTCCACGCCACATCCATCTGAATATCGTAATAATCTGACGTGGTGTCCTGCGCCACGATAATGGGCGTTGACACCGAAAGCCCCGTGGCCCAGGCAACCCCCGGAATTGCCATGGTTATCAAAGATAAAAGAAAAGGACACACGCACCAAGCAAGAAAATTGTAATCACAAGTGCGACAGGAAAAATTTAAAAGAGCTCCATAGATCTGAAAAATAACTGTTACTTTGTAAGTTGCGAACAAGCAAAGAACAGGAGACCTATGGAGCAGAGAAATTGTAAGACTAAGCGCAAG
>JAZDPD010000050.1:0-12537 GCA_043798045.1 Candidatus Omnitrophota bacterium
GCATGATCATGTGGTTATACACCTGCGCCATGGCAGAACCATGCCCGGAGAAACGCTCCCGGCTTATCCGGTCGGCCTCAAGGATCGCTTTATACGCATCCGGATCCTTTGCCTCCATCCATGACAAAAGCGTCGGTCCGACATTGAAACTGATCTTGGAATAATTATTAACGATCTCATGGATGCGGCCCTGCCCATCCATGATGCGGGAAGCACCGTTGCGGGCATAACATTCCGCCGAGATCCGCTCGTTCCAGTCATGAAAAGGATACGCCGAGGGCTGCTGCTCAACTTCTTCAAGCCAGGGATTCTCGCGAGGCGGCTGATAAAAATGCCCGTGAATGCAAACAAATTTATTCATAAGACCACCTTTCAGGCGTTCCACGCCCGACATCAAAGGCCACCAATAACCATATCACGGGGTGCTTCGACCACATAAGAAATCGTGATCTCTTTTTTCTCACCCGGATTAAGGCCCAGCGCCCACCGGCAAACACCCTCATGATCCCTGTCCCTGTCCGTATCCGGCTTCAAACTATACTGCACGCGGTCCACCCTGATCTTGTCATCCTTGGCCACGGGAATTTGATCGAAAAGTTTTACAACAACAGCCCTGGGCTTAAAATTTTGCACCGTGATCTTGTAAACGTAACTGATCTTCTTCGTCGCAGCAGGAATGCCTCCCATGAAAGTATCGTCCGTTTTATTCTCCAAAAGCTCCCGCTTGACGGAAACACCCTCATCCACCCCCAAATAAAGATCAAACTTCTCGCCGGGCGCCATGGTCTTGACAATACTGGAATTGCCCACATAGGTCCCATCCAGAAAAACATTCACCCGGCCGGGCATGACCTGATCCCCCGGGCCATTGACCACCTCAGACTTCAAATACGCGAATGAAGAAAGCTTTGGTGTGGCCGCATACTCGAAAACCACATCCAAATCCTGCATCAAAAGCGGCACCCGCACCTCGCTCCCGTCGGATTTAATCGTCATAAGACGCGCCGGCTTATAAACAAGCGACGCCCCCGCCGATTCCGGCTGCGCATACGCCACCTGCGCATCCTGCGCCATGGCCGGAGCCATTTTATCCGCCTGGCCAAACATCCCCCCCTCAACGCGGCTATCAACTTCCGCGCTCCTCAGCCGCCCGGAGAGCGACTTCAGCATAAAATTACTCTTGGGCGTTGACATAAGCGGTGCCAAATACCATGGCAAAGTAATCTCCGGCATGCGCCCCCCCATGGATGGCCGTGACGTTGAAAGCGTCAACTGCACGTCACTCCAGTCCTCCCCTGTCGTCTGGCGAACGACAGCAAAAGCGCTGAGCGAGGCCTTGGATTTTTCAAAAGCAATCCGCGCATCATACACCGGGTACCAATTAACACCATTGACAACATAAGAAACTTCCAATATCAGGTCACCGGCCTTCACACACTCCAGATCAACACTGAGCAAGCGCTCCCTGCGGCCGTTATGGGAACGGACCTGATCCAACTCCTGGACCAACGCCTGGCGTTCCTCATTTTTGTCCCGCTGCTTGACCGATATCGCCTGACGCCCATCCACATACAATTTTACCCCCTCCTCCAAAAACGACATGGTGGCCTTAAGCTCATCCACCGTAGGGATTTTAGTCACCAAATCCTTCGGGAGTTGATTGCCGTTAAAAAGCCTGACGGAATCCAGGAACATTTTCTTCTGATCAAGAACCAGGATTTCATTCTGCAAAACCGCCTGAGCATCGTCAACGGCCTGGATCCTGGCCTCCAAAAGGCGCACGCGCTCATCCACCGGTTCCTGGAAAAAAGAGCTCTTGATGCCGGCCCCCAGGATCTTGACAGATGCCGTACCCGCACCGGAAACAGACAAGGAATTCTCATCAAAATTCGGCTGAACACCTTTTAAAACAACCGTCTGAAGACCTTCCTTTAATCCAACCTTGACCCTGCGCGTCACACGCGCCGAATCAGGATAAACCACCGCCTGGGCAATAACAGAAGAAACCGGCAGCGTATCCGCCAACACCGGCGAAAAACACCCCAGCAAAAGAACCCCGGCCACCAAACCAGAATAAACCCTCATCAACCCCTCCTTAGGCCGCGCGTTTAAAGAAAACAACACCCAGCGGCGGCAATTTCAAATAAAGCGAATGTTCCCGCCCATGAGAAGCCACAGGATCACTGTAAACCTGCCCGGCATTACCCTGACCGCTTCCGCCATATTCCTTACCGTCCGAATTCAGGATTTCCCGCCACAATCCCGGCTGCGGAACACCCACACGCAAGCCCTCGCGAAGCACCGGCGTAAAATTGCACACCACCAGGATATCGTTGCGGCGATCCTGTGCTTTGCGCAAAAACAGCAAAAGGCTTCCCTGCCAATCAGCACAATCCACCCACTCAAACCCATGAAATGTAAAATCATCCTCATAAAGTGCAGGCTCATTTTTATACATGCGGTTCAAATCCTGCATCCAACGCGAAATTCCCTGGTGAGGTTCCCACTGCAACAGGTGCCAGTCCAGACTCTTTTGATAATTCCACTCATCCCACTGGCCAAATTCACTGCCCATAAAATGAAGCTTTTTCCCCGGCTGACCGAACATATACCCGAAAAGAAGCCTTAAATTCGCAAACTTTTGCCAGTCATCTCCCGGCATCTTGCGCAAAAGCGCCCCCTTGCCATGCACCACCTCGTCATGCGAAAGCGACATCATGAAATTCTCGGTAAAAGCGTACAACAACCCGAACGTCAACTGGTTGTGATGATGCTGACGATAAATCGGATCCTTGCTGAAATAATCCAACGTATCATGCATCCACCCCATGTTCCACTTCATCCCAAAACCCAAACCTCCATCAGACACAGGCTTGGACACTTTTGTCCACGCGGTAGATTCTTCAGCAATCATCTGGATATCCGGGTGCGCGCCGTAAACCGCATTATTGAGCGATTCAATGAAATGAATGGCTTCCAGATTCTCGCGGCCGCCGAAACAATTCGGAATCCACTCACCCTCTTCCCGCGAATAATCCAGGTACAACATCGACGCCACACCGTCAACGCGCAAACCATCCGCATGATACTTCTCCAACCAGAACATGGCACTTGAAATCAGATAGCTCTTGACCTCCACGCGGCCATAATTGAAAATAGAACTCTTCCAATCCGGATGATACCCTTTACGCATATCCTCATGTTCATACAAGGAAGTCCCGTCAAACTGGTAAAGGCCGTGACCGTCATTAGGAAAATGCGACGGAACCCAATCCAGGATAACCCCGATATCGCTCTGGTGCAGCCGGTCAATCAAATGCATCAAATCCTGCGGCGACCCGAAAAAAGATGCCGGCGCAAAATACCCGATAGTCTGATACCCCCACGACCCCTGGAACGGATGTGCCATGACCGGCATCAGTTCCACATGTGTATAACCCATCTTCGTCACATAAGCCGTCAATTTATCCGCGAGCTCCAGATAAGAAAGGTGTTCACCTTCCAACGTGCGCATCCACGAACCAAGATGAACCTCATAAACCGAAAACGGCCTGTTAAGCGCATTAATATCCTTGCGCCGGGACATCCAGTCGTGATCGTGCCAGGCATAATTAATATCCCAAACAACCGAGGCTGATTTGGGAGGAATCTCTGAATGAAACCCCAAAGGATCCGCCTTCTCCAGCTCCCAGCCCTGGTGTGTTGTGATCGCATACTTATACGGCATGCCGTGCCCGACACCGGGAACAAACCCCTCCCATATGCCCGTACCATCCCAACGCGTCACCATCGGCGTGGCCCCACGCTGCCAGCCGTTAAAATCCCCGATAATGGAAACCTTGGCAGCATTCGGCGCCCAAACAGCAAATTTCACACCCTTGACACCGCCTCTTTCCAATATATGGGCGCCAAGCTTTTCATAAAGCTTGAAATGATTGCCCTCTTTAATCAAATGAGAGTCAAAATCCGTCATTTCATGAGGAACAGGTGCCGGCTGATTCAAATAATCCTGAACATCTACCATCAACCGTTCTCTCTGTTCCGCAACAAAAGGCGTCGCACTCTTACTGGCCTTGCGGCCGGCAGAGCCACGCGAAACGTTCTTGTGCAATGGCGTGATCGTTGCCCCCATGGATCCTCCCTTATTATTTAAGTGTTGAGACGCGACAGCGCCGTGTCTCAACAACACCCTCGATGCAAGTTATAAACCCAATTCCTGACGAACAAGACGCTCGGCCTGATACCAGTCATCCTGGTCATTGCCATGGTCAGCACCACGATTAATATAAATTTCATACGCCCGGTATTCAATCCGGCGCAAAAAATCATGGTGTGGTACAGATTTCTTTGCCACAGGCTTTGCTTCAGCCTTCACCGGGGCCTTAACTACCGCAGGCTTGACTACCGCCGCCTTGACTTTCTCAACAGCTTTCTTGGCAACTCCGACAACCTTGGCTGAACGACTTTTCTTCTCGACCATAAATCCCCCTTTTTCTCTCTTGCACTTCATGTATTAAAAACACACACCCCAACACAGCCGGAAATTCCCTGGCCGCGACAGATGCCTAAACCTTCCAGATATCCTTGGCATATTCCCGGATCGTGCGATCACTCGAGAACGGACCGGCCTTGGCCACGTTAATGATCGATGCGCGCGTCCACGCATCCTGATCCTGATACAATTTTGCAACATCCTCCTGCGCACGGCAATAACTTTCAAAATCAGCGCAAAGCATAAAAACATCCCCGTTATAAATCGTATTAAGCAAAGGATCAAACAACCCCGGCTGCCCGGCGGAAAAGAAATCATTTTCCAGCAAGCGGAATATCTCACGCAAAGGTGCTGAATTCTTGATGAACTCGCGCGGGGCATACCCCTTGGCGCGCAGCGCCTGAACCTCGTTTTCCTTAAGCCCGAAAATAAAAATATTCTTGCCGCCCAGGCTCTGGGCCATTTCAATGTTCGCGCCGTCGTATGTGCCCACCGTGAGGGCACCATTGAGCATAAACTTCATATTACCCGTACCCGAGGCCTCCATCCCGGCCGTCGATATCTGCTCGGAAACATCCGCCGCCGGAATAATTTTCTCCGCCAGTGATACCCGGTAATTCTCCAGAAAGACAAGACGAAGCTTGTCACGAACCGCGCGATCCTCATGAAGGATGACCGAAACATTATTCAGGAATTTGATGATAAGTTTAGCCATATGATAACCGGGGCGCCGCTTTACCACCGATGATAAATGTGCGTGGCTGGATAAATGCATGCGGATTATTCTTTAACTGCAAATACTGGGACATGACATACAGGCCAAACAGAAACTGTCTTTTATACTCATGCAGACGCTTGACCTGAACATCAAATAGCGCATTACGATTGATCGATATGTCCATGGTCTTTGACACATAATCCGCCAGGACTGTCTTGTTGGCCTGCTTGATCGCACGCCAGCGACGCTGAAATTCCTTATTATCCTTATACTCCAAAAGACGTTCCAAATCTCCCAGATCCGTCACCCATTTATCACCGATCGTTTCCGTAATAAGATCGGAAAGCTTCGGATTGGCTTTGAGCAGCCAGCGACGCGGGGTGATCCCGTTGGTTTTATTATTAAACCGTTCCGGGAACATTTCGTAAAAATCGTGAAAAAGCTGGGCCTTCAAAAGATCCGTGTGCAAGGCCGAGACACCGTTAATAGAGAAGCTCCCCACAATCGCCACGTGTGCCATACGCACTTTCTTGGGCGAACCTTCCTGAATGATCGACATCCGGCGCAGCCGATCAGCATCCCCCGGAAACTTACGCGTCACTTCATCCAGAAAACGACGATTGATCTCAAACACGATCTCCAGATGCCGCGGCAAAACAAGCCCCATCAAATCCACGGTCCAGCACTCCAGTGCTTCGGGCATTAACGTATGATTCGTATACGCAAACGTCCTGCAAGTCACACCCCAAGCCTCTTCCCAATCAAAGCCCTCCTGGTCAATCAAAACGCGCATGAGTTCAATGACCGCAAGGGTAGGATGCGTATCGTTAAGCTGGATGCACACCTTCTCATGCAGCTTATGCATGTCATTTTTTTCCGTCTTGTGACGACGGATAATATCCGCAATGGAAGCGGCCGTAAAAAAGTATTCCTGCTTTAACCGGAGCTCTTTGCCCTGGTTGACATTGTCATTGGGATAAAGCACTTTGGAAATACTCTCGGAAAGGATCTTTTCAGCCACCGCGCGCTCATAATCACCATGATTAAAATACTCAAAATCAAATTCATCATTGGCCCGCGCTGACCATAACCGCAAGGTATTAACAACATCATTCTTATACCCGGGAATTGGCGTATCATACGGCATGGCCAGAACAGATTTAGCCCCCACCCATCGGGCCCCGAACTGCGCGGCCGGATCAATGTGCCCATAAAAATTCACCTTCACCTGATATTCAGGCCGCGGGATTTCCCAGGGATTCCCATTGCGCATCCACTCATCCGGCAACTCGACCTGCCACCCATCCTTGATTTTCTGATTAAAAATCCCGTAATCATAACGAATGCCATAGCCATGGGCCGGGATCCCCAATGTGGCCATGGAATCCAAAAAGCATGCAGCCAGACGCCCAAGGCCACCATTGCCAAGGCCCGCATCCAACTCCTGATCTCGCACATCCTCCAGGTTGACATCAAGCTCGCGCATGGCGGCCTCGATATCTTTTTCTTTACCTAAATTAAACATATAATTGCCCAGCAAACGCCCGATCAGAAATTCCATGGACAAATAATAAACACGCCGCTTGTTTTCCTGATGGTAACGGGTTTGGGTTTTCATCCAGCGATCAACAATGCGGTGCCGGACTGCCAACGCCAAGGCATGAAAATTATCCAGAGCCGTTGCTGTATTGGCATTTTTAGCCAAATAATAAGTACGAATATCCTGAACAGAGGCCTTAATGCCATCCTTGCTCAGATCAGGGCTAGCACCATAAATATCTTTTGGCTTTGACATGGATTCCCCTTGAAGAGATTAAAAAATCGATAAACCATTATTTGAAAATGACTTACATCTTAAAAATAGATTATACGCAGCTCTAAAATCACGTCAATGAAAATTGTATTGTAAGACCATTTACTGAAAAACAGCCCCTGTAGATGCTGAGGTCACCAGCCGGCTATAGCGCCCCAGATAACCTGTCTTTTCTTTAGGCGGCAGAAGAGGTTGCGTCTTTCGGCGAACATCCAATTCTGCATCAGTCACCATCAATTGAATCGACTTTTCAGGAATATTGATCTCAATTTTATCCCCATCATTAATATACGCAATAACACCCCCAGCAGCAGCCTCTGGAGAAATATGCCCGATACACGGCCCGCGAGTGCCCCCTGAAAAACGCCCATCTGTAATAAGCGCAACATGTTGATGAAGACCCATCCCCACAATGGCCGCGGTTGGCGAAAGCATTTCACGCATGCCCGGACCACCAGAAGGCCCTTCATAACGAATAACCACCACATCCCCTTTTATAATCCGGCCCGCCAGAATAGATGTCATGGCCTCCTCTTCACTATTAAAAACCTTGGCAACACCCGAAAAAACCATCATGCCAGGCTCAACAGCCGCCTGCTTGACCACCGCCCCTTCCGGCGCAATATTGCCGTGCAAAATCGCAATGCCGCCCTGTGCATGCTCCGGTGCCTGAGGCGACTTGATAACCTCAGGGTCATAATACCTGACCCCGGACAGAATCTGGTGCACACTACGCCCGGAAACTGTAGGAAGATCATGCACGTCATCTTTAAGCATCCGCATAACAGCCGGAATGCCGCCCGCATGATGCAAATCCTCCATGTACCACTTACCCGCCGGATTCATGCTGCACAAATGCGGCGTGACCTTGCTCAAACGATCAAAATCCTTAAGTGTCAACGGCACCCTGGCCTCATGGGCAATGGCCATCAAATGAAGAACCGTGTTGGATGAACCACCCAGTGCCATATCCGCCCGGATGGCATTTTCCATGGACTTAAGCGTCACAATATCGCGCGGCTTGACATCCTCCCTGACCAGCGCCACCACACGCTGGCCGCTCTCATAGGCAATGCGCTGTTTCTGTGTTAAAACCGCCATAGTGGTTGCACAATACGGCAAGGAAAGACCCATGGCCTCAGACAAACAAGCCATGGTATTGGCCGTATACATCCCCTGGCACGAACCGCAACTGGGACATGCTTCACACTCCAGCGACTGACGCTCCTCTTCCGTAATCTCGCCTTTTTTAAATTTACCCACCGCCTCAAACGTATCACTGATCAAATTAAGCCGCCGCTTACCATGCTGGCCTGCCATCATGGGGCCGGCCGTAACAACAATCGCAGGCACATTCAAACGCAAAGCCCCCATCATCATGCCGGGCGTGATCTTGTCGCAGTTGGTCAACAGGATAATCCCGTCAAAGGCATTGGCCGCTGTAACAGATTCCACCACATCTGCAATGAGCTCACGCGATGGAAGCGAATACCGCATCCCGGAATGACCCATGGCAATCCCGTCGCAAAGAGCCGGCACACCAAAAACAAACGGTGTTCCACCCGCATTTTCAATGCCGCGCTCAATGAAACGCTCCAGCGACCGCATGCCCGTATGCCCCGGCACCGCATCCGTAAAAGAAGACGCGATCCCTATAAATGGACGGTCCATATGGGAAGCATGCAACCCTGTCGCATAAAGCAGCGCCCTGTTAGGCATCCGCTCCAACCCCTTCTTGATTCTGTCAGAACGCATAAAGTAACCTCACTATTTTCTTTTTTCCAGTTTTCGAACCTTCTTAACACCTTTTTGAACAGGCTTGTCCGCAGAAACAACACCGGAAACCCCGTCTCTGATCTTGCGCAATTGTTCCGGCGTATAAATCGCACGCAGCTTGATCACAACATCCACACGATTATCCAGGAGCTGCCCCTGGAGCGCCTTGACCTGGGCCGCCGCAGCCCCTACTTTTTCAGGCGAAACACTCGCCGCATCCAACTCCAGACGCAAATTCTCATAACGCGCGTCAAGCTCCTTGCGTAACAACCTCCGACGGTCTTTATACGCCTCCCGGACAACCGCAACCTTCGCTTTCTGCTCCGGCGTAAGCCCAAGACTTTTCTCGAAATCCAAAGACATCATTTCCACAACCGTACCCTTATCCGCCGACCACCCCGCACCGGCTGGCCACAGCAATACAAAAGCACACCAGAAAATAACAAGCGGCCTATTCATTCAGCCTCCTTTAAATCTTTCTTTTGACGATAACGGATATATTCACTTAGCAAATCAATCAACCCAAAAACACAGGCCAGTGCCACCAAAAATATAATCTTGGCATCCGCACGCCCGCCATCGATCAGAAACTCGCGCTTCACATAAAAACCAATAACCAGGATTGCCATCCACAAGACAACCTTATGCTCACGGCTAGCCCAAATCCGCTGCACGCTAAAGGGCCATTTCTCACCCTTGGGATACGGCCGCCATGCCGGCCACATCGCCGGAACCCTGGCACAATAATCCAGAAAATCCGTTCCGAATTTATCCGTCAACATTTTTTGTTCATTGAGAATGGTACGTTTATAAACAAAACCCATGACCACAAGCGCCGCCAGGCCAAGCCACAAAACCTGAAGCATGACCACCACCCCAACAAGAATAAGCCCCGTCCCCACATATAACGGATTACGCACATAGGCATAGGGCCCGGAAGTTGTCAACTTATCAAGCTTGATCGCGTAGCCATTAGACCAAAGGCGCATGAACATGCCAGCCACCATAAATACAGCCCCCGCCCGCATTGACGCATCGGTTGGCACGGTAAAAAAAACCAAATAAACCGCCAATGGATATAACACTGCAAAACGCAGCCTGAAAAGACGCTTCAACCGTGCCAAAATATCTGCCATAAACCCTTTCCCAAGAACTGAGTATTTACACATAAAATCTTACTTTACAACAACCACCCACATGGCATACACCATATAAACAATCCCACCCAAAACCATCACCCACGGATTCAGTCGACGGTGAAAAGAAACCGTTATCAACACAATCGCCGCAGAAACAAGGGCCAAGAGCGCTGAGACCAGCGCCAGCCCTTCGATGCTCCATGGCGTGAACAAAAGCCCCACACAAACCGGAAACGTCGATTGAAAAACCATGGCCCCGGTGATATTGCCAACGGCGAGTGTATCCTTGCCTTTGAGCATCCACGTCACACTGTTAAACTTTTCAGGCAACTCTGTGGCCACAGGGGCCAGCAAAAGGGCAAACAAAAGAGGACTCATCCCGCAAGCCAATGACACAACACCAAGATGCTGCACAAACACATGCGCCCCGGCCACCATCAGCCCCAGGGACACCGCCACCTGAACAAACGCCCAACAAATATGACAATGTTCCTCCGTAGCCACCCCCCACTTCACCGGCAATTTAATAATGTGAAGCCCCTCAAAATGTTCCAACCCGGCGCTCTCCCCTTTTATTGTGCGCATCACATAAAAAACATACCCCCCCAGGAGCACAAACACCAACGGCAATACCACACCATGGCCAAAAATAATCGGCAAGAAAACAGCCGAACCATACATCACCAGAAAAAATTTCAGATCCCGCTTGAATGTGCGCTGCTCGACCCTGACTTCCGGCTGCCGGCCAGCGCGACTTGCCGCCACCAGTGCGGATACTCCCACAACAAAGAAACCAACCGTCGCCAGCATGAACGGCGCACCCAAAATAGCCCCGACACCAATCTCCTTGGACTGATGTGCTCCGGGTGAAAAGATAGCCACCAACGGTAAAATGGTTTCCGGAAGGGCTGTCCCCACCGCCGCCAAAACACTGCCCACCACCGCCTGCGAAAATGACAACCGCCGGCCGATCATCTCTACGGCATTGGTAAATCCTTCCGCCGCCAAAAGAATCATAACCAGACTCAATAACAAAAAGACAATTGCTGTCAACACACCCGTCTCCCGGCGCAGGAATACTGCGCCATCCCTTATATTTTCTTCAACAACCACGCCATATTCTGCCCCAACGTCACCATGGTGCGCAACCCCTCTTCATCCTGTTGTACATCACCAATATTGCGCCCCTGTGCCAGATTCCAATAGGAAGACCCGACAGTAATCATCTGCGACAAGCCAAAAAAATGATTCATGGTGTCCAGGGCATGAATAGCCCCCGCACGCCGCACCGCCACCACCGCCGCTCCCACCTTGCGCCGCAACGGCTCACCGTTAGCACGCGTTACCAGGCAGGCCCGGTCCATGAACGCCTTCATCTCGCTGGTAACATCCGCCACATACGTCGGAGACCCTAAAATAATCCCGTCAGCCGCGATCATTTTCTGAACGCCGTCATTAACCAGATCCTCTTCAATCACACACCGGTTGTTCTTATTCGAAAAACATCCATAACAGGCCATGCACCCACGCACCGGACGTCCGCCCAGATGCACCAACTCAACCTCAATGCCCTCCTTGCGCAGCTGATCCAGCACAATATTGATCAAAATCGACGTGTTCCCGTCACGACGGGGACTTCCATTAAACGCCACAACTTTCATACAACCCTCCTCATTTCGAATCAACAGCCGCCCGCCGAGACCACCCGATAACCAACCCTATTTTAAGACAACAACCGCCTCGCCCACCTTATGACGGCGCAACTTCCGGACAGTGAACAACAAACGGTCCGCCTCAACCGTTTCCCCACCTTCAAAAGGCCCCTCTTTGTAACGCGCACACCAATCCGTAAACCGAAGCCCTATTTCAGACTCGGCCACAACCGGCACACCAATCGCCTGCGCCAACATCCCCATCGTAACCCCGCCCCCCACAATCCATCCACCGGAATAAGGATGAACATAAACAGGGAACCGGTCAAACTCATCCTCAATATCCCCCACCAACTCCTCGATAATATCTTCCAGCGCGACCATCCCGACAACCCCCTTGTCCTTGGATGTCACCAGCATGATATGCAAATTCTCCTGGATCATTTTTTCCAGCGCAAAAGCAATCGTCACATCCGACTCAACCGAACGAATCGGCCGGACGATACCCTTGATTGTCGGATCCGACGGATTAAGCTTCAACGCCGCCATGATATCCTTGAAATTCACATACCCTTCAATGCACTGAGCACAATCACCGCCGGAACAAACAGGGAAACGCGTGTGCATGTCCATGTGCGCACGCACAAGGGCCTGCGACAAGGTGGCATCCATCCGGATCGTGCAAATATCTCCGGCCGCGATCATGATCTCCCGCACCTTGCGACTGGAAAGCTGAGCAGCGGCCACCACAATTTTTTCTTCACGCGCTCCGATCAACCTTGAAGTGCGCGCCAACGCTGCCGCCGCATGCAGCTCATGCAATCCCGCCTCATCCCCGGACATCGAAAACTTTCTAAAAAATACAGACACGACCCACTTGACCACGCGCTCCAAAAGACGCACCACAGGATGACAGGCCTGAAACAAACCGCGCATGAATGGCGACA
>JAZDPD010000102.1:0-6070 GCA_043798045.1 Candidatus Omnitrophota bacterium
GCATTACGGGCTGTTTTTCGACACAAGCGCTTGCACAAAAAAGTGCATTCGCCTTCGAATTGGCCTTCTACAATTTCTTATCCGGAAAAGGCCCGGGTTCAACCCGCATTACCACTTTCTATTGAAAAATGCGGGTTAAACCCAATTTGTGTGCGGCATCAGCGCCTGTTAGACACATTGACCTGAAACAAACCGGAGGGTTTTAAGATTTAGACTGAATTTTTTCTATAGGAAGTGGTAATGCGGATTTAAACTTCCATACGAACTCGTTGACGACCTTTCTTCTTGACAGCTTTCATTTTCTTGGAAGCCAGCACCTTTTCCTGCCCCAGCCTGCTACGCCCACGCGCTTGACGCCGCTTCTTCTCTCTGATCGCTTTTAAGCGAGCAGCGTCCACCGATTGACGATGCCTGATCTCACGCTCAAGCAAACGTCGCGCCTCATCACGATTCTGGTGTTGTGTACGAAACTCCTGGCATTTAATTACAATCCCTGTTGGCCTATGCTTTAAGACAACACACGTGGCCACCTTATTGACATTCTGACCGCCAGGGCCTGAGGAACGGATAAAAGATTCTTCGATCTCACCATGCTGCATCATTCACATCCTTTGGAACAAGAAAGCGCTCCATTCTTTTCCCTTAACGACCTTCAAACACTTAAGCCCCAGCACCCGGTTATACGTTTTCTTCACCAATGGCATGTTCTTAAGCGATATGCCTGAAATGATCAAACATCCACCGGAAGACACACAGGAAACTATTTTATCTTTATACGCCACCAAATCATGCGTGATTAAATTCGCCACCACAAGATCAAAAGAACTCTTGAACGTATAATGTTTCAGATCACAAGCGCTTAACTTGCCACATTTCAAATGATTCACTTTCAGATTTTGCTGTGCCACCTTGAGGGCATCAGGATCAATATCAAAAGCCTCCGTCCTTGAAGCGCCTGATAGTAGTGCCACGGCCACTAAAATCCCCGTCCCTGTCCCGATATCCAAGAATGTTTGAAATGTTCCTTGTCGGGACTCAATCAGCTGCGCTGAGAAACGCGTTGTTTCATGCAGCCCTGTTCCAAAGGCCGCTGTCGTATCCAAATAAAGCGGGATTTTTCCGCGAGGGCATCTTGCTTTCTCAATAAAACAAGGGATCACCTGAATCCTGGATGTAAGGGCAAACGGCTTCCAATCTTTTTTCCAACGTGTCTGCCAATCATGCTGATCATGAGTCCGCAATGAAACCTTCACACCCTTAACCTTCAGTGCCTGAAACCGTGAACACAACTTTCGGGCCAGTAAGATTGTCGGAAGGAAAATGGAAATCCGCCGGCATTTTCGATCTTCCTGCTCCACCATGTCCGATTTCAGAATCCCCATGCCTGTTAACGCAAACATCACACATGCCCCGGCAACTGGATCATTGGAAAGAAGAAACGCCACCTCATATGATCTTTTACTGTTTTTCTTCATCTATCTCACCTAGTAAAAGGCCTGCCCTTAAGGACAGGCCCTTAAACAATCCTGTTTAGAAACAAACCTTAAATTTTAACAACATTCTGGGCCATATCCCCCTTGGGGCCCTGAAATAGTTCAAACTCGATCTCCTGATCCGGTGCCAATGTTTTATAACCGTCACCCTGGATTGCGGAATAATGCACAAAAACATCACGTCCCTCTTCACCGTCGGGATTAACAAAACCATACCCTTTTTGATTATTAAACCACTTCACTTTACCTTTGGTAAGAACCTTTGCCGTCATCCACAACCTCCTTGATTAACCAACCATGGGGAGCTACTGCTTACCACAAAAAAAGACCGTCAGGACTTTCTGTCCCAACGGCCTCTGATATTACAATAAAATTAAACTTGTCAACACAACCTCCTTACGGCATTAACAATTATAATTTCCCGAACCGTAAGGTCAATGCTTAAATCATAAAAATTATTTTGCTTTCCCCTGATTAGCAACGCCAGCAATTTTCGCCTGAATCTTGGCCTGATCTCCCAGATAATAATCTTTCACAAACTTCAAATCCTTATCCAGTTCAATCACCAGCGGAATGGCCGTAGGAATATTCAGCTCCGCAATATCCGCATCACTGATCCCTTTAAGATGCTTAACCAGCGCACGCAAGGAATTACCATGAGCCCCGATGATGATTTTTCGTCCCTTAAGGATCTCAGGCACAATCTCAACAAACCAATACGGCAACACACGCGCCACACAATCCTTCAAACACTCGGTTAGTGGAAGCTCATCCGTCGAGACATCCTGATACCGAAGGTCTTTGCCAGGATACATCGCATCATCCCTGGACAACGGCGGCGGCGGAACGTCATAACTGCGGCGCCACTGCTTGAATTTCTCTTCCCCGTATTTTTTCAATGTTTCCGCCTTATCCAAACCCTGCAAAGAACCATAATGACGTTCATTCAAACGCCAGCTCTTTTTCACCGGGATCCATAATAAATCCATTTTATCAAGAACCGTATTTAGCGTTATATTCGCCCGACGAAGAAGCGATGTATACGCCAAATCAAATACATACCCTTCCTTCCTGAGCACATCCCCGGCTTCAACCGCCTCCTGCAACCCGTTGGGCGCCAGATCAACATCAACCCAGCCGGTAAAACGGTTCTCTTTGTTCCAAGTGCTTTCACCATGGCGGATAAGTACAATCTTATAAGACATAGAACGTCACCCTTTCATCAATAGTAATTAAGAATTATTTTCCAAAGCAAACCGGAGGGTCAAAACCAGCGTATTATTTCTTTGGCTTTGATTTATTGTTATCCTTGTTATGATGCGCTATCCAGGCAGACGCATAATGCTGAAACCAATCGCTGGCGGCAGACTCGAACCCGACATCATGCCCAACCATCTCGCTCTGCAACCACTTGTGACGATTGATCTCTTCAACAACCTCTTTATCCTGAAGAAGCTTTTCATGATCCATTGATGCCGATCCTTTCCTGTTAAACGCAAGATTATTGTATGCATTATATAAAACCAAGTCAAACAAAATATTTCATGAAAGGACCGCAACCCACGAAATATCATTGACTTAAGAATGCCTTGTTAATCCCGAATACGCGTTAAATGGAAAACGGCCACTCCAAAGGCCACGGCGACATTAAGCGAATTCTTGACCCCCCTCATCGGGATTTCAATAGCCGCATCCGCCAAACCCACCAGATCATCCGACACCCCGTCAATTTCATTACCAACCACCAAACACAACGGACATGACGGAATAAACTGATCGTACGCTACAGCCCCATGTGCCTGCTCCAAGAGGACAATCTGATACCCCAGACGCCGGTATTCACCAATAACATCAACAGCATCTTTGGCATAACCCCAGGATACACTCTCCTCAGCACCCAGCGCTATCTTTGAAATCTCCCCCTGCGGCGGATACCCTGTGATGCCGCACAACCACAACTTTTCAATACCAGCGCCATCAGCCGTACGGAAAATAGCGCCCACATTGTTCAGACTACGGATATTATCCAGAACAACCACCACCGGCGCACGCCTTTGTACCGATGATGTTAATTGACGCGCCACGATTTCTTCATGCGTCAACTTGCTGATCATTTAAACCGTCGCTCTGATTTAACCCAATGTTTAAGAAAATAAAGACCGGCAAAAACATTAGGGCCGACCAAAAGCCCTTTTTGAACCTGGCGTTTTAACCATCCGTCAACACGGCTCATGGCAATGGTATGCACTTTAATCTGCTCCAGATCATCTACGCCACCGCCAACTCCGACCTTCTCTAATCCGCTGGCATGAAAGAAAGTGACCTTATCACGGCACATCCCGGCCGACACTGGACCTTCAAAAAACTTGCTCATTCTCCGTGCTGAGTACCCGGTCTCTTCAATCAATTCACGCTTGGCGGCTGACACCAGGCTTTCCCCCCTCTTGCCGCGCTCATCGCCGGCAAGGCCTGCCGGAAAACCTATCACATGCTTGCCAACAGGACGCCGGAACTGCTCCACAAGGATCAATTTATCCTCATCCGTCTTACCGACAATGATCACCACCCCGGAACAATTGACCCGTTCAATGTATTCCCACCCGTCACGGATCACAAGTTTAAGATATTTTCCCTTTTGAATGACCGCATCTTTCTTCATTGACTCAACCCTTCCCACGTTTTGTAAACATCTTCCATCAAAGGACCGATCATTTCTTTTGAAAAATCAAACTTAATGCCAGCAGCTGCGAATAGTTCAGGCAAAGGCCTTGAACCGCCCATGGACAATCCCTTCTTATAATCAAACACGGCAGACGCTGGATTACAACGGAACTTCTGCCATAATTGCAACGCGCCCAGCTGGGCAATCCCGTATTCAATATAATAAAAAGGCACTTCAAAAATATGCAGCTGCCGGTGCCAGAGAAAAGCACGTTCCTGTTCAAGCCCGCTCCAGTCCACCACACCTCCGCCGTATTCAACCAGGTATTTTTCCCAGGCAGCACAACGCTCCTGGAAGGTATGCGCCGGATTCTCGTACAGCCAATGCTGGAACGCATCAATGGTTGCAACCCATGCCAATGTTGAAATAACACCTTCCAGATGTTCCACATTTGACCTTCGGGCATCCCCCTCTTCGTAGATATGGCTCATCCCGTCGGACCCCATCAACTCCATACTCATAGACGCCACTTCACAAAACTCCATCGGTGCATGCCGATAATCTGCCAAAGGATCATGCGCACTTAAATAGGCATGAAAAGCATGCCCTGATTCATGCAACAGGGTGCGCACATCATCGTCAACACCCACAGCATTCATGAAAATAAACGGCTTGCGTGCTTCGTTAAGCGTGTTCTGATACCCGCCCGGTGCCTTGCCCTTTCGACTCGCCAAATCCAAAAGCCCCAGATCTTTCATATCCTCATACAAATGTGACAACCCCGGATCCAGCTTTTTAAAAATCATGCCGACACCTGAAACAAGATGTGTGACATCATCAAAGGGTTTAAGCGGCCTGCGGCCCAAAGGATCTACTGCCCCATCCCATGGCCGCAGCACATCAATCTTCATATCCTTACGACGCTTCAGATCAATGGCACGGCGAAGGGGAACCACCAGCTCTTTGATCGCCCGATGATAAGCCTTACAATCATCCGGTGTGTAATCAAAACGCTGATAGGCCCTGAACTGGTAATCCCGGAAATTATCGAAACCCGCATTGCGCGCAATCTCGCCGCGCAATGCGCGCATCTTGTCAAAGATATCTTCAAGCTTATCCTTGTCCTGTAAACGGCGCGCCGCACTTGACCGCCAGGCGCGTTCACGCACAGACCTGTCATTCTCCAAAAGAAACTTTCCCATTTCCGGCATCGTGCGCTCCTTCCCGTCGAATTTCACCGTCATGGCCCCGCCAACGGACTGGTATTCCTGGGACAGCAAACTGATACGGGTTTCCAAGGGCACATTTTTCTCTACAAACAATTCAACCGCAGCCCGCACTGAACGGGCATGAACTTCGTAACGTACCGGAGAAAGAGGATGTTGATCATTTAAACGCAAAAACCTTACGTTTAACTGATGCGACAAGGGCTTGACCACCGGCTCGATCTTCTCAATAAAATCCTGATACGCCTGTGCCTTTTTCGGATCATCTGTCGCACACGTCATCTCGATATACAGGACACTACCGGCTTGGCTCAGCACCGCATCCAGCTCTGAAATGTCCAATACCCATCGTTCAAAATCCGGACTTGATAAAACAGGGCGATTGATAAGCTGTGTGAACAAGCCGGACACAGCATCAACATCAGTCAAAACAACCCCTGACGGAACAAAAGTTCGCGGGATATATGGTACAAGTTTCTCAAAATTCATATTGTTATCCTCCATGGCCGGATATTATGCCACAGAAACCTAAATTGTGCATTAACCTTGCATGGAAAATTGTAATCACAAGTGCGACAGGAAAAATTTAAAAGAGCTCCATAGATCAGCAAAAACTGTTACTTTGTAAGTTAGTCGACAAAACAAAGAACAGGAGATCTATGGAGCAGAGAAATTGTAACATCAAGCGC
>JAZDPD010000103.1:0-12956 GCA_043798045.1 Candidatus Omnitrophota bacterium
GCGCTTGATGTTACAATTTCTCTGCTCCATAGATCTCCTGTTCTTTGTTTTGTCGACTAACTTACAAAGTAACAGTTTTTGCTGATCTATGGAGCTCTTTTAAATTTTTCCTGTCGCACTTGTGATTACAATTTTCCAACCACCACAACCCTTAAGGTCAATACGATTATATTTCCCTTCATGTAAATTCCGTTTGGGCGGTTCATGGACCGTTGTTTTATTATTCTAGGCTTCTGTAGGGGCGATTCATAAATCGCCCCTACTTGTTTTACAACACACATATAGTTTATATTTGTTAATATGATTAATCGATTAATAAATATACTCTTGGTGTTGGCATTTGTTGCCTCTGATGTAAGTGTTTATGCCCAAAGTGTTTTAACGCTTCCTTCACCCGGGGTGCGTATATCTTTAAGCCCGCGCCTTACCCCGCCGTTGCTTAAGGGGATCAAGGTTTATGCGAATGATCCTTTTCGTTTCGATTTCATTCTTGATAATGGGGATGTATCGCCGCATGTAGGGACGTTGCGCGCAACGTCCCTACAGCTAGCGCCTGATACGAAAGCGACCCAGGGCATCCACCGCATGCCGTACCACCATGACGCCTCCCGTTTAATCAAATATTTCCTCGCCGCGCTCACCATCCCTGAAAAAGACATGTGGGTCAACTTGTCCCCCTATGAAAGAAACCGCATCGTGCCCAAGGCTTTTGGGCAAACAGAAATGGGCCGCGATTTACTCGCCCAGGATTATATCCTCAAGCAAATCACAGCATCCTTGATGTATCCCGAAGGTGATGTGGGAAAAAAGTTCTGGACCAAGGTTTATGCGGCCTTGCAGGATAAATATGGTACGACGGATATCCCGGTAGATACGCTTAACAAAGTGTGGATTGTGCCGGAGAAGGCAACCGTATTCGAGAATAATGACGCGGCGTATGTGGTGGAATCGCGTCTTAAGGTGATGTTGGAAACTGATTACCTTACGCGTGTAGAGACGTTGCGCGCAACGTCTCTACATAACGATTCGCCAGGAGAATTGACCAAGAACATCCTGCGCGAGGTCATCATCCCCCTCCTCGAGAAAGAAGTTAACGAAGGTAGCCATTTCGCCCAATTGCGCCAGATCTACAATTCCCTAATCCTTGCCACCTGGTATAAACGCAAAGTAATGAACGCATTGCCAACCCGGGGACATAGTGCCCCGCTACAAGATCAACAACGGGGCTCTGTGTCCCCAAGCCCGCTGCCAGCTGAACTAGCGCTGAATACGAAAGCGACCCAGGGCGCCAACCGCACGCCTAACAGCCCATGGACATACTACATTGACCATCAAAAAATCACCGGTGTTGATATTGCCGACAAGAATGAAAAAGAAAGAATCTGGGCTCAATACGTCACGGCGTTCAAGAAAGGCGCGTTCAATTATATCCATGACGTTGTAGGGACGTTGCGCGCAACGTCCCTACAACATGATTTAAACACCCCCCGCCAATATTTCTCTGGCGGCGCAAGCCTTAACCAGATCGCCAATGTGTTCCATGCAACTCACAATATATCCTCTTTCACCAGCAACCTTGCCTCCGACAACGCCATGCGCGTTGAAATGCGTGCAAACCCTATGGACCGTTCCCAAAATAACGCCCCCATGCTCACGTACAAACTCGCCCAAGGCGCCACGCTGTTAACGACCCGGGCCGTCAGAGCCGAAAACATCCTTGATCAAGTCCACATAGAAAATGGCCCCAACGGAACGTTTGTTTTAGGCCGAAATGAATGGCCCGTCGAAAAATCTTCTTTGGAAAGCATTAATAAAGTCCTGCCGCTACTTCCCCGCCTTGCACGCCTTATCCAGGAAAGAAAAGACAACAACACCCCCATCAACATCATCGATTGGGGTGCCGGCAAGGGGACGGCGCTCCATGAACTGGATCAATGGCTGAAAACGAAAAATATTCCGAATGTCCATTTGATCGGGTTTTCAGACGTTCTCTATCCTGAATGGAACGAATTGTCTGACGGAGTTACCATGATCTGGACAACCGCTGAAAACCTGATGCCGATCCTGGAAAGAAACAACATCAACACAATTGATCTGATCTACAGCCATTACGGCTTATGGCACCTTGCATTTGAAAAAGAGCGTCACAGGACTCACCTGAAAACTTTGATCAATAGAATGTCAGCGCGCGGGCAAATACTTAGCCACCCTGTCGACGCTATCCCGCAACACTTCAAACGCCAAACATCGCCGAGAAATAAAAACACACACTATATTGAATGGAGGGCGCAGAAAAATCTTCCATCAATAAATACAATCGACAACGCCAGCCTTGACCAGTCGCAGGATAACGCCGCCGATACTCTTACCCACACCCTTAAAAACGGTGCTACCTTGTTAACCGCACATCCTGCCGATACCAACGACATCAACTCAACGGCTATGCAACTAAAAGTCAACGAAGACACTTATGGCCAGTTTATGTTCGAATCATCAAGCTACACCATCGAAGATTCTCACTTAAACACAGTTGATGCCGCCATCAACCTGATCCGAAACCTTGAAATACTTTTAGCCAAAAGAAAAGACGACGCACCTGTTGTGATCATGGATTGGGGCGCGGGCAAAGGAACAACTTTAAAAGAGCTAAATTTATGGTTAAAAGAGAACTCCGTTAAAAATGTCCGCCTGATTGGATTTTCGAATATTTTCTATCCCGAGTGGCGCACACTGCCCGATGACATCACCATGATCTGGGCAACACCAAAACACTTACTGCCCATTCTGAAAAAAAACAAGATTGATGAAATTGACTTAATTTATAGCCACTATGGATTATCTCATTTAGACATTCAGGATGAAACGCAGACCACCCACACAAAAGCATTGTTGGATAAAATGTCTGCTCACGGCCGAATACTAAGCTACCCCGCACAATTGCCATCACGCTTGTATTCAATATTTAAACGCGAGCTCAACAACTCAAATGATTTTTATTCGATGTGGATCAACCAACAAAAAACACCGTCAATACCTGCCATTGACAACGCCCAAACACCTGCCAACATTAAATCCGAGGACAATGCCCAAAAAGCTCCTAGAATAGCCCCCTACGTTCTATTACTACAAAAGGCATGGAAACTGAAATTAGAAGAAAGCCGCCATTATTGGAAAACCGACCTCCGATTTGATTTTCCCTACAATCATCGGGCGCCATCAATTGCGTATGATCCTCAACTCATCAAGCAAAGAACAATTGGGCCATTCGTTCAAATATCTTACTCTGAACTGCCCGAAAGAGACGACTTCGATTTCATCCCCGAAGATGTTTCAGCCGATCAGGCAAAAACAGGCCTGGAACGAGAATTAAAAAACGCCATCATGACCGACCCTTTAAACAACAATTTAATCCTTGCCCCCGCCAGATGGCCATTATCAGCATACCACCTAATAGTAATGACCAAAGATCAACATCCCCAGCTCGAGAAAACTGATTATCTTTTATCCGCTTTAACCTGGGCCCAAAAAGGCCTCGCCGTTGAATACCATCAACGCTTCCTCAACAAAGTTAACCATTACCATCTTCAATTATATGACCCCACCGATCTTCCCATTACAAAATACACCGAAACATTTCAATCTCTAGCCCAAGAAAATGAAGTGACATTGGGACAGTTAACAGCTTACCCTGCCCCACATTTGGCCCTGGCATCCTCTAATCTTGAAAAACTAGCGTCAATCACAATGCTGATGCACCGTAAACTGGAAAGTCTCGCCGTCCCTTTCACCCGGGACATTGTTCGCGATAAGAATGGAAAATTAATTGTTTTATTCTTCATATTCTCGGGAAAACCTGGCGGCTTTAGGTTCAACACACTCGGTCAAGTCAGATCAGATAATTTCTCCATGACCACAGAGGAAGTCTTTAATGGCTTAAAGTTAATGTTCGAACCGCCAGAAAAACAAATGGCACTGGCTAAAGAAATTTGGCAGCAATGGACTTCCGCAACCGTTGGGGACAGCACCAGGAAAGACAAGAACATCCTACAACATGAAGATAATGAGAACATAAACGCCGGCGGTATTGATTTAAATCCTGACAGGATGGGATTAACAACACAAAGTAACGATCAGGGCATTCCATTCAATATCGATGCAGCGCAGTTTAAAAGGATGCGGGCGGCAACGGGAATCACACCGGTGATTATTAATATTGAGCCACTGGGAAGTCTTACACAATTCTTAGGGACAACGTAAGGGCACGCCATGGCGTGCCCCCTAACCTTTATGACGCCCCCTGATTGACCGCTGACCCAAAAAACGCCTGGGCATTAGCCATGGGAGTGATGCTAAAGATAACGGGAATAAAACCATCAACCTGCTTTAACAACAAAGCCGTGTCCGCCTGCCCGTTGAAATCAATCGTGCCGCCGGCTTCCTGCAGTCGGAAATTGGCGGAGTTAAAATCAATACCACCCTTATTAAAAGCCCCTTCATCAAAACCGGCTCTTTTCTGCGCAGCATCCTGATTCCTGAAGGCATATTTCCCCACCACCTGAACATTCTTTTTTTCTTGACCACGCTTGTCATTGATAAACTCATACGACTCCCCGGGAACCATGCTCACCAAACGCGATTTCTCAACAGGTCCAGAAATCTCAATCCCCATGGCATCTGATACCGCCGTGACCATACTCACTTGAGTGCTCGAACAGGATCCGGAACTGCAACTGTGAACAAGCCCCTTGGCATCCGATTTGAAAAACCGGCCTAACGAGCCTTGCGCCAGAACACCATCATCAGCATAAAGGAATGAATCATTTTCTTCACGCAAGCCGAATTGAGTTGACCCTGGATTCCCGTGCCCAGAAATAAGCGCGAATGAGGCCGGTTCTTGCCCCGCATTCGTCGCATCCTCGATCGCCTTGACCATTTCATTGGGCGTTGAAACCTCATAATACAAAACCGCATACCCCGCATTGATCAAGGCCAACAGCGGAACCAGATTCTCAAAAGCACGGTTATAATCAGATTTAGGATATATCGCAACGGCTATCCCTTTGGAAGAACTTGGCAATGACCGCTTATCCCTTCTGGCCATACGATTCTGGATCAAATGATCTTTAATTTCCTGAGGCCAAAGCAAGGGTCTAACAATATTTAGATTTTCCCACAACTCAAAATCTTCCAAAGCACGCACCCAGTCCGAACCATCCTTTTCAGATTCGGCGGCCATCCTAAAAATCATCCGATCAAGCACTTTTCGAAAATACTCAAATTGCCTGCTCTTATCCTGACCATCCGGATTATCAACAACAGACCTTCTAAATTGCGCCTCAACTGCACTCCTGGCGCCATTGGCAGACCCTATCATTTGTGCCAGCCTTGAACTATCCGTAAACGTTGAAAGATTTTCCATATAACTCTTCAATGCCTGGGCTGAACCGTTACGGGCAAGCTTCTCGATAGAAAGAAACGCCGATTGAGGAACCATTCGATCAAATTTTAAATACTTAGCATACATTATTATCGCATCCAACACTTCCACCTCCACACCCTTCTTCCCCTTCAATCCACTTTCAGTCAAAAGATCAATCATGAACGTGAACATCCCTTCATTAAGACGCGTCGCGACCAAGCCAGGATTATTAATCATCATGATTCCCAACGCCAGCAACGCATGATTATTCCCACTTTCAACAGCCTGTATTAAGGCACTCACATCATTACTTGTCAAATCCCCGTCTTTAATGCTGTTTTTAAGATACCCCGAGGCACTCCCATTGCCCTTCAATGACAAGGCAGCTAGAGCAACAGCCATCAGCGGCAATGAACCCGGCGAGAAATCTCGAATGGAACCAAGGTCACTGGCTAACCACACTTCTTCACTGGCTGAAGGAGAATTAACCAATAATGCCATGATCTGCGGGATCAACTCTGGCCTTGATCGCCCTAAAGATATAATCCTTGGTCGAACATCCCGATCATTAACCCTGCCCGAAAAGCTCAACAACTCTTCATCCGTCACTTCCGGAAGAATTAACCCGGCCTGGGCTCGATCAACCCCGCCCCCCTGGTCATTAGAAGTTTGACGCCCTGATACATCCTCACCCGGACCCCGTACAACTGAATTCAGATTCACCACAACATCCATCATCGCACCCACCAGCCCGGCCCCGGCCGCGTCCACCATTCCTTTTTTATCAACAGGCTTCTCACTGACCATGGCCTCGTCATACTGAAACCCGCCGGAGAAATACTTCCTGGGGATAAGCTCCTGTGTCGTCTCATCCCGCTCTTCTTTTATATAATTGAAAACCCCCTTCTTGAATGCCTCCACGTATTGAGCCCAGATCCTGCCCCTGTCTTGTTTATCTGCAAAATCAATTCCCGCCACCTTATTTTGATCCGCATAAACCTGACCCACCACACTGCGTTTTAAATTACGCTTGAACCACGTGGAGAGAATCATGGCATGATAAATTTGCCGTAACCCGGCAAAATTCCGGCCCGTGTTAACTTCTTTCTCAATTTCAGGCAAAACAACATCGCGCACAACCTGCTGGGCAAGGCTTCTGACCTCGGCCAAAGGCCCGGCCCCCTGCCCCGATGCCTCCGCCAGACTTTCTTTCATCAGTAAATAATCCGCATCCAACATGACCTTTAAATGACTGCTGGCAATAAATGCCATATCCCCGTTAACATAAACAGTGGCTTCATCCGGCATGATCCAGACCTTGTTGAACGTATCAATGGGAATATCCGTCGTTCCGTACTTGTCGGCCGCCGCTGCATAAACCCTTTTCCAGAAATCCCGGCCTTTATCACTTTCCGGGTACATGATCGTCGAGGTAAGCTGTTTTAGAATATAATCTTCCGACAACAAATCCCGCCCCATTTCCGTTAAACTAAAATCATCCGGAATAATCCTATCCCCCTCATACGGCGAAAGGTTAACCCAGAGGTCTTTTTCCGGAACCGTCAGGGACGCCAGAAAATATCGCACCAGTTTTGTTGTCTCTTTTTCCAGATCATTCTGCGAAAATGATGCATTGCCGGTATCAAGGACAAAATTAAACCTCAGTGGTTCCTTTCGATCAAACTTGATGCCTTTAAGAATGGCCGGAACATAGGCCGGGCTTAAATTAACCATAGCCCCG
The DNA here is from genome assembly GCA_043798045.1 of Candidatus Omnitrophota bacterium. Taxonomy (GTDB): domain Bacteria; phylum Omnitrophota; class Gorgyraeia; order Zapsychrales; family Fredricksoniimonadaceae; genus Fredricksoniimonas. The sequence goes on from JAZDPD010000103.1 coordinate 7,161, forward strand.
GGCTTGGGGAGATCCATCCATACAGATGATGTCTGGGCACAGGAAGGATATACGCTTGCCAACAGGAACGCAGCAAGAATAATGATAGAAATAGATCTATGAACGATAGATTTATACATACTTTCCCCTTGGCTCAAAACAACCCCACAAAAGAAGTATATATGACAAATTAACACAATAAAGAGGCAATACCAGGAAGGACGAAAACGTTTTCGCAAGTTCACCTAAACACTACAACTTCAATGATTTAAAGCAGAATTTTTCGGATTTTTATTAATATATATTTTGTCATGAACTTGACAAAATAACCATGCCCATCAAATTCATTTGACGCTTACAGATCCTGGCACAGCGCTAAGGAGGCCCTTCTCAGCCAGGACTTCACGGTAAATAAGCCCCATTTCCGCATCAAGCACCGTGCCACCGGGATTGCTGTCCCAGGAGACAATCGCATTCCAGTAACCCGGCCCTGAAGGGGCAAAGATCTGGTGCAAGGGCACGGTTTCAATGAGCGTCCTGACCCATGCCTTGGCATCCGCACGGTTGCCCAATTTAAAACTGGACACCGCCATGCCCCACATGGCGGTCCCCATTTCATTCAATAGAGGGTAGTGCTGGATAACGCGCAACTGTTCTTTGGCAAGCGCCGTATCTGTTCCCCAGGGATAATCGACCAAACCACCAACATCGCGCGCTTTTCGTGCCTGTTGATCTTTCGCCAGATTAATCCAGGTTTCATTGCTCACCACTTTTTGCGCCCAAAGGATCGCCGCATAATAATCTCCGGCGTCAAAAGCCTGAAACATGCGTGCATTATACCGCCACATCTCAGGAATATCCCCCACATCCGCCGCCATTTCCGTCGGAACGCTTTCGGCAAAAGCACGGCCCGCCGCAACCTCTGTCACATAAACCGCAACTTTCTGAATATCCGCAGCCTCCACTTGAATCGTGTCATACACAAAACCATAATCATCATCAAGTTTAAACGGATTAAAATGCGTTAACGGCAACACCGGCCAGCTGCTGATAGTACTCCCCCCTTTAATCACAGGCTTTCCCGCCGGATCCTTGACATAAAAATACGGCGTCTTCCAGCCATGACCCGTTGCCATCCACTGACCTGTGGCATAAAAAGACAAAACCCCGCTAACCCCGTCAACCTCATAAAACGAATCCATGGCCTGACGGGAAAAATACTCGGCCAAAGCTTTATAAAACCTGGCTTTAACCAAATCTGTTTCCTGGCCCGATTTTTCAAAACGCACCGCATTCTTCTGAAGCGCCAGGATGACACCCCCCACCCATTCCACCGACCCCATGGGATGATATCCCCCGCGATCGGCGCTGATGCGCACATCCTGAACATCCGCAAAATCCACCAATGTAACCGTCTTTGTTTTTCCATCCGGCAACTCCAACGTCACCTGGGATAAACTACGGCGTAACATACGATCGGTCAATGATTCCAATGCTTCCAACGACAAACGTTCTCCCGCCCGTCCTGCCATGGTCCATGAATACGCATCCGTGGCAAAAACCTCACTGGGCCCCGCCGGGCGCATCCCCTGGAAAATAACGCCCTGTTGCGGCCGATAAACATTCTTCTCAAACCACGCCCAGGCATGCTCAGCAGCCACCTGCCACTTCACATCGCCAGTAACATCAAAAAGCATGCAAAATGCCGAATATGAATCCATATGCGGTTCAGTATGAATATTGGCGGCATCCCTATCCCCATCTGTTACGGCACCCTGTGCGTCCTGCATAACCAGAAGCACCTGCCCCAATTTAACCGCATCTTCAAGATATTCCTTACGATCAACTGTCAGAAAAGCCATGATCATAAAAGCCATGGGGCCAGGCGTTGTATAATATTCCAACTGGCCAAGGCCGGCCACATCCATCGAACGGCAATTAACCGCGTTCACAAGCCCCACAGCCTTGGGAGAATCTATAGACGGAAAAAGCTTGAGCATCCCGTACACACCATTGGCATCAGCGTTACGCCGCACTTCTTTCATAGGAATGCGCAAGCGCTTGGCAAAATAGTCCAGCACCGCCTTAGCCTGCGATGTCCGCCCTGCTGCGTAAAGCACCAGCGCATCCACCGCCTTGTCATAAACAAAAGCAGCATCCTGATACCCTGGATGGCCCAGATGACTGGGCGCCACATGCGTTTTCGGATCAGCCAGATAGATCACACCATCCGCAATCTTACGGATCATGGTATTAGCATCAAAATCAACCCCTGTCATGGGAACAACACCGCCCATTGCCGATGAAACACCATTCAGATAATGATTCTTAAAATTACGCAGGAAGAAATACTTGTTTTGACCCCCCGCCATCACGGCCGCTCCAATATCAGAAGCCATGCGGGATGTATCAATTGATTGAGCATAGGATAAAGGTATATTAACAAAGCAATACAACCCTATGACCACCAGAAAAATATTTTTTGTCATACTTTGTTCCCCCACCGCCCTAAAGTATATACGATGAAAACGGAAAATAAAAGTTATGACGTAACTACAGCAATGCCTTGATCTTACGCTCCATCTCGATCAGCTTTTGTTTACGGCCGTCGTCTTTACCATAATAGGCGCCCGACGTCCCATCCGCACAAACGACCCGGTGACAAGGGATAAGCACCGGCCAAGGGTTGCGCCGTAAAGCCTGGCCTACCGCCCGCACAGCCCTGGGTTTTCCTATACGCGCCGCCACCCACTGATAGGAACGCGTTTCACCTAAGGGAATTTCAAGCACTACTTTATAAACAGAACACTGGAAGGGGGGTGAATTTCATAACCTGTACAGGGCGGACACATGGGTCCGCCCCTACAACGCCTCCTTACAACACATTAAAAAATAAGGATCTTAATCAAAAACTTTCTTACCTCTTAACAAACGGTGATAACTGATCGCAAAACGATGCGCCTCATCACGCACACGCTGCAGCAATCTTAATGCCAATGAATCCCTGGATAACAGCACGGGCCGACGCTTGCCCGGCACAAAAATCTCCTCCTCACGCTTGGCCAAAGAAATGAGCGGCACATCAATGCCAAGGGCCTTAAGCGCGTCATCCGCTGCCGCCAACTGCCCCTTGCCGCCATCAATCATAATAAGATCAGGGTACGCACCCCCCTCGCGCTTGAGCCGCCCGTAACGCCGCCGCACCACTTCAGCCACCATTTTGAAATCATCCATCCCCTGCACATCCTTGATACGAAAGCGCCGGTAATTGGCCTTGTCCGACCGGCCGTTAAGAAAAGAAACCAGGGAACCCACGGAACGCTCCCCCATGGTGGTTGAAATATCAATGCATTCCACGCGCTCCGGACGACGGGAAAGCCCCAGCGCACGCTGCAGCTGCTCTAACTCCTTGAAATAATTGGCATCCCCGCTGGAAGCATACAACGCCCCGATGGCCCGCAGCTGGTCTCGCACCACCGCCGCCTGTTCAAAATCCTTTTGCCGGGCCAAGCGCTCCATGGACTCTCGCAAATCCCGATAAAGCACATCCTTTTGCCCGCCCAGGATCAACTGGATGCTTTTGATGTTCCGGGCATAATCTTTTTCTGAAACAGCGCCTATGCAGGGCGCCGGGCAAAGATGAATGCTGTGATAAAGGCAAGCCTTGGGCGGCATGGGCATGCAGGAACAAAAAGGAAATATCTTGCGAATGATCGTCAAAGCTTCACGGATAAGGCCCGCATCAACATACGGCCCGAAATAAACGGCGCGCTTATTCCTCTCTTGCGCCTTATGAAAACGAACCACAGCCACCCGCGGAAAATCATCACCGGAAACTTCAATGAATGGATACGATTTGCTGTCTTTTAAATCAATGTTGTATTTCGGCTGATGCTCCTTGACCAACGCAGCCTCAAGGATAAGCGCCTCAGCCTCACTGCGGGTATGGATCACATCAATGTCCGCAATATTCCTGACAAGAAGATCTGTTTTGACCTGCCGCACCTTGCCGCGAAAATACGATTGAACTCGACGACGAAGATTAATGGCCTTCCCGACGTAAATAATCGTGCCCGAGGCATCTTTCATCAAATACACGCCGCTGGTCAATGGCAAGCTTTTGATCTTGTTTTGTAAATATGGCATATTTCGTAGTGACAGGTTTAAACCCGCTCACCTTTTGAAAATCTTGTGCAACTGGCGTGCCTGATCCAATCCAAAAACATCCGCGGCCACCAAATATACCCCGCCGCCAACCAGCGCCACCAAAATGAGCCGCATCACCTCCGGAACACCCGCCAGCAAATGCCATCCGCCCCAGATCACAACCCCCATGGCCAAACCGGCGGCAAAAAGTTTAATAAAGAATTCCACGAACGCCCCCGAAAGGCCTCCAATGCGCTTTTCCAGAACAATGAACAAAGCCCCCACATTAACCAGTGACGAAACCGCACTGGCCAGCGCAATACCGGAAAGCTTGAACGGAAACATCAGGATCACATCCAGCGCCGCATTAACAAACAGGCATAACAACGCCACCTTCACCGGTGTGCGCGTATCCTGCATGGCATGAAAAGCAGATGCCAGGATTTTCACCCCGCCATACCCCATAAGCCCCAGGCTAAAAAAGAAAAGAACCGATGAGGTGACAACCGTTGAAGCCGCATCAAACACGCCACGTTGAAAAACAACCCGTGTCAGCGGTCCGGCCAAAAGGCATAAGAAAATGGTGGTGGGCAGCATGACAAAGAATATATTCTCCAGGGCAAAAATAATCGTGCGCCTGAGTTCGGCCTTGTCATCCGAAACCACATGACGCGCAAACGCCGGCAATGTGGCAGCCGCCAGGGCAACGCCGAATATCCCCATGGGAAATAGCACAATGCGGTTGGCATAATAAATCGCCGAAACCCCCCCCATGCCAACAATGGATGTCAACGACGCACATATCGTATCGACAAAAACATTCAGCTGGTAAACCGCCGACCCAACCACTCGAGGCAACATGAGTTTTCCGATCTGCCGGGCGCCGCCATGGCTCAAACTAACGGGCCATCTCAAATGAATCGCATGTTTCTTCAAGGGGCGCCACTGAAAATACAATTGCAGCATCCCGCCAACGATCACGCCCAAGGCCAGGCCAAACACAGGCTCTTTCATCCAGAAAACGGCTATCAAGGTGGAACCAATGAGCGCCACATTCAAAAGGCACGGACCAAACGCCGGCATCACAAACGCCCCGTAAGTAAACTGAATAGATGAAAACAGCGCGGTAAGGCCAATAAAAATAAGGTAGGGAAACATGATGCGCGTCAACGCCACGGTGGTCTCGATCTTGCCGGGATGCTCCACAAAACCGGGAGCAATCATGCGCACCACAAAAGGCGCAAAGATAATCCCCAGCAAGGTTACCAGGCACAACACAATAAACGCCCAGGCTACAACCGCATTAAGGAATTCCGCCAGCTCTCCCGGCTTCTTATCCTTGTACTCCGTCATCACTGGAACAAACGAAGAATTGGCCGCTCCCTCACCGATAAGGTCACGAAAAAGATTCGGCAGGCGAAATGCCAACACAAAAGCATCTGCCCCGGCCGCCGTACCAAAATAACGCGCAAAAATAATATCCCGGACAAATCCAAGGATGCGGCTGGCCAATGTGCCCAGCGACATCATGGATGTCGAGCGCAGGATGCCCTTCATGGAATGCTGGTGGTCGATTTTATCAGTTGACATAAAAATTCCGCTTTGTTATACTTTCGCTTCAATGTAGAACCATAACAAGGAGTAGTACACGTGCCTCAACGCAAGACATCT
>JAZDPD010000107.1:0-5910 GCA_043798045.1 Candidatus Omnitrophota bacterium
GGCAATCGGAAAATCATATTGTGATATCTGATACCCTTTGGGCAGATCCGGATAGTAATAATTCTTTCTGTCAAATTTGACAAATGAATTGATGGTGCAGTCAAGCGCCAATCCAACTTTGATCCCGGAATTCAATACCTGACGGTTGAGCACCGGAAGTGTTCCTGGCAAGCCCAGGCATACAGGACAAGTGTTTGTATTAGGCGCATTACCAAACTCATTACGGCAGGCGCAAAATATCTTCGTATTGGTGTTCAACTGAAGATGAACTTCCAGTCCGATCACTGTTTCAAATGTTCTCATAAAGAGGCCCTCATCTGATGCCAGGGCGTTGACTGTTCATAAGCATGTGCCACGCGTAATAAAGTATCTTCGGCAAAAGGCTTAGCCATCAGCTGTAACCCAATGGGCAGTCTTTCTGAATCCATCCCGCAAGGCACAGAAATCGCCGGAATCCCTGCCAAATTGGCAGGGATTGTAAAAATATCAGAAAGGTACATGGCTAACGGGTCATTCATTTTCTCACCGATCCTGAATGAAGTAGTCGGTGATGTGGGTGAAATAATTACATCACATTTTTCAAAAGCCTTTTCAAAATCCTGCTTGATAAGCGTTCTCACCTTCTGGGCGCGCAAGTAGTAGGCATCATAATATCCTGATGAAAGGACATACGTGCCCAACATGATACGACGTTTGGCCTCATCGCCAAACCCCTTGGCGCGGGTCTCCTCATACATATCAATCAACGTATTCTTACGTAATTTTGAAGGCGTTGCGCGCAGGCCATACTCGACCCCATCGAAACGCGCCAAATTTGAGCTGGCTTCAGCCGTGGCCACAATATAATAAGTTGCAACAGCGTAAGAGGTATGCGGTAAGGAAATGTGTTCAATCACGGCACCTTTTTCCTTGAGCGAATCAATGGCCTGATTAACTGCCGTGAGAACATCAGGCTGTATGCCGTCGATGAAATATTCCCTGGGAATACCGATGCGAAGACCTTTAACATCCTGGGTCAATGCTGATGTGAAATCAGGCACAGGAACTTCCATGGACGTTGAATCACGTCCATCAAACCCGGAAATAACATTTAAAAGCAACGCACAATCCCGCACGTCTTTTGTGATAGGCCCTATCTGGTCAAGGCTTGATCCGAATGCGATAAGCCCATAACGCGAGATACGTCCATACGTAGGTTTGAGGCCAACCACACCGCAAAATGATGCGGGTTGACGAATAGACCCTCCTGTATCACTCCCAAGGGCCCATACAACCTGCCCTGCAGCCACAGAAGCGGCTGAACCGCCGGATGACCCGCCTGGAACGCGATCCAGGCACCAGGGGTTACGTGTGGGGCCATAAAATGATGTTTCACAGGATGAACCAAAAGCAAATTCATCCATATTCAACCCGCCCAAAATGATATTCCCTGCCGCGCGGAGTTTTTCAACAACACAAGCATCATACGGCGGTTTATACCCTTCAAGGATCTTAGAACCGCACGTCGTCAAATGGCTTTTGATCGATATATTGTCTTTAATACCAACCGGAATCGGCATGATATCGTTGTCCCCAGCTTTGCAGGTATCCGGCATACGGATAAAGGCATTGGTCTTGCCATTGACAGAACGATTGCGTTCCATGACCGCCTCCATGATCGTGGAAGGTATCATTTCTGCAGATGCAATCCTTTGAAGGATCTCATGAGCGGTCAAGTCGTAAAGATTCATTCAATAACCTTGGGAACTTTATAAGATCCGTTTAAATGTTCAACGCTAAAAGCTAGCGCTTCTTCCTGCGAAAGACTTTGTTTAATAACATCATCGCGAAAAACATTCTCCATGTTCAGCACATGGCTGGTGGGTTTGATATCAGTTACGTCAAGGGTATTAAGCTGCTCGACATAATGCAAAATAACTTCCAGGTCCCTGGCAAATTTCTGTGCCTGTACCTGGTCAATATGAAGCCGTGCCAAACCACTGATGTAATTAACAGTTTCCTTCGTGATCATAATTATCCCTATTTTTGAGCAATAATACTAACATTCCCCCCTGTCGCATACAAGGACAAAGTCAAATAACTGGCTACCCCAACGAATCTGTTAGGCTGACGGAAAACCTTGAAGTTTCTTTGGGATTAAAAAGTGAAATTCCGAACCTTGCCCGGGTTGGGAAATAACCCAAATCTTTCCGCCATGATCATCAATGACGCTTTTGACAATGCTTAAACCGGCTCCTGTACCTTCATATTTTTCTGATATATCAAGGCGTTTGAATATAGCAAAAATGTCATCATGATGTTCCGGGGGAATGCCAATCCCGTTGTCTTTAACAATAAATTCATGATGTTCCGTTTGATTGATCGTTGTTACCGTTATTTTAGGCTGAAGATCCGGGTTCCCCGAAGAAAATTTAATGGCATTTGTCAACAAATTCAGAAAAACCTCTTTGAGTTTAATCGGGTCACAGAAAATAACAGGCATTAAAGGATCAACCTGAATGTCGACTTTGTTTTGCTTGATCTTGTATTCCAGAGTTGCCAGCACATCATCCAGCATCCCAAGGATCGGGGCTTCCTGATAAGGGTTCTTGATACGCGAAATACGTGTTAATGCCAACAGGTCATTGATCAGGGCATTGCAGCGATCGACACCACGATGAACCCCGATGACACTATCCTGGCCTTTTTTATCAAGCTGGGCATAACAATGACTTTTAAGAAATTCAGCGTACCAGGCAATTCCCATTAACGGAGAACGGATATCATGACTGACCGTATGAACAAAACGATCAAGTTCCTGATTGATTTTTTCAAGATCTTTCTTTTGCTGCGCTGTAAGATCAAGGTTGAACTGAAGAACTTTACTTTGCTCTTCAAGTTTAGCCCTGGCCTCTGACAGTTGGGTTGACATCCGGTTGAATTCACGGCTGAGTTCGCCTAACTCATCCCGGGATGATTCATTCAGCTTGACAGACAGATTTCCCTGGCCTATCTGATGCGTTGCCGATAACAAATGCCGCAACGGTTCATTAATGCTGCGAATGATTGAAAGGACCAACGCAAGCCCCGCCAAAAGACTCGAGAAAAACATGGCCCACAGAACATACTGCGATGTCGATTCATATTTCTGGGCATTGACAACAGAAATCTCCGTAAAAGCCTGAACCTTGTCCAGGAGTTTCTGCAGCTCGCTGGCCAACTTGCGTTCATCCGTCTGGATCTGATTAATATCTTCAGCCGATATTTCATATTGGCCAGTATCAATCATCCTGAAAATATTCTCCGCCATTGTATCGTAATGAATATGCGCTTTCTCAATTTCTTTTAAGATAAGCGTCAACTCGTTCAAATCAAGTTTTGTTTTATCTTGAGGTGCTGTTTTTATCGATTCAGCCATGATATTCTTGGCATTGACAATATTTAATGCTCCATCTTTGCCAAGTGCATCAAAATCTTTCTTGGCAAGTTTGATATGAAAAAGCAAATGCTCCTTGCGCGCTGGATTAACCGTCTGATAAGCCAGCTCTTCAGTGATGCGCCGCAATCTTTCAAAGATAATGGCTTTTTGCTGCTGTTGTTTGGCGACCATGGTTGCCGCCTGCATGAGCACCACATCCTTATTCACAACGGTATGCAATTCGCGCCCGACCCCTTTGAGCAGGCTCATGCTGATAATGCCGTTGAAAGCCAGAATCAACAGGAAAAAGGTTATAAGCCCCAGGATTTTTGTGGAAATCTTCACGTCACCACCAGCTTTGCTTTTAAATCATCCGGTAAAGGATGCGGTTTAAAGTCCTTATTCAAACAGACTAGGCCGACCTGGGCTGTCACAAGCAACCTTTCATTGACCGCATTGCAAATGCGCTGATTAAATACGATTTGAGCAGCAGAAACTTTGAATAATGATGCGTCAGATTCAATGATATCCCCGTAACGTGCCGGGCTTTTATAATCAACATTACAAAATCGAACAGCATAAAACAATCCCCTGTCAGAAAAAGGCTTGATCCCAAGGCCAAGCTTTTCAAGAAATTCCGTCCTGGCCTCTTCGAGATATTTCAAATAATTGGCGTAATAAACAATGCCGCCGGCATCCGTGTCATGATAAAAGATTTTTCGCGTAGACATTGGCGATCCTTGCATATTGGCTGATGGTCAATTCTTCCGCGCGCGCGCGCGCGTTGATCCCTGCTTTTTCTAACAACCCCCCTACCCTGGATTTATTCGATGAGAAAAGCGGTGATAATGCATTCAACAAATTCTTGCGCCGTTGGGCAAAAGCCATCCGGACAATGCGGATAAAGAACAACTCGTCTTCCAGCGGTTCAAGCGGAGTCTGTCGCATCTCGATCTTCAATAAACAGGACATCACCTTGGGCACAGGCCGAAATGATTGCGGCGCAATCTTGAAAAGGATTTTCGGATTTGTGAACATTTGCATAAAACAGGATATGGACGAATAATCTTTACTCCCTGATGCCGCTATCAGCCGAAGGCCAAACTCGTATTGAATCGTCATATAGACGCTTGAGATAAGACGGCGGTCTTCAATTATTTTTGTCAGGATCGGGGTGGAAATATTATAAGGGATATTCCCAATAATTTTCAGCGGCTGTTGCAATTGATGAAGGTTGAACTTAAGAAAATCCGCATGGCATACAGTAATATTTCGCTGTGCAAGATTATCTTGAAGAGATTCAGCCAGAACACGGTCAGTTTCAACCGCCACCACATGTTTCACTGACGGTAGAAGCAATTGTGTTAAAGCCCCCTGCCCCGGCCCGATCTCCAGCACTGTTTCATCAAGGGAAAGCTCACAGGCTTCAACGATCCGGGACATCACTTTCTGGTCAACAAGAAAATTCTGTCCAAGGTATTTTTTAGCTATGATGGGAGATGAATCATTGGATTTCACGACAGCTCCGCGGCAAGTTTAATGGCAGCAACCATGGATCCGGGATCGGCCAAGCCTTTGCCAGCAATACCAAAAGCGGTGCCATGCGCAGGGGATGTACGGATAAATGGCAACCCGACGGTCACATTCACCAGACAATTAAATGATTGTGCCTTGAGTGCCGTTAATGCCTGGTCATGGTACATGGCCGCGATAAGATCATACTGACGACTCAACCGTGGTTCAAACAGGGTGTCGGCTGGCAACGGCCCCGATATATTTAAACCAGCGCGGCGCAATTTAACCAATGCCGGAATAATCTCGTGAATTTCTTCATCGCCAATATGTCCGCCCTCGCCTGCATGCGGATTAAGGCCGCAAACAGCAACACGCGGGTCCTTAATGCCAAAATGGGCTGCTACAAAAGCTGTTGTTGCGTTTACAACAGAAACGATCTTAGAAGAAGTAACAAGCCCCGGGACATCTTTTAAAGGAACATGGCGTGTAACCAAAACAACACGTTGACTTCCCGCAACAAAAAGCATCTGGACATTATCCAAAGAGAACGCTTCGGCAAGATAAGTCGTATGCCCCTTGAAACCGGGATAAAACGGGATAATAGCCTCTTTAGCCACAGGTGCTGTTACAAGAGCATGCACCGTGCGGTCTTTTAAAAGTTTGACGGCATATTCCAGATAGGTCAAAGAATCCCGGCCTGACACCGGTGTTGGTTTCCCGGAGATATGGGGATGTCCGGCCTTACTTTCAACATGAATAACATCGGGTCGATTAAACTTTCTTTTCCAAAAACGGTCTAAAACGGTTTCATTCCCGATCACCAGGAAATCAACCCCCGTAAGCGCACGACATTTTTCAATGGCCGCCACCGTTACTTCCGGGCCGACCCCGCATGCATCTCCCATCGTAATAGCGATCCGGCGGGAAGGTTTACCCCTTGATTTCAACATATGATTTCTTTCGCAGTTTCTCGATCCATGCGTTAAACTGAGTTTTGA
>JAZDPD010000119.1:0-21830 GCA_043798045.1 Candidatus Omnitrophota bacterium
TCCAGAAACATATAAACAATACTGGGAGCAACCCAAAGAAGAGGTGTATTCATGGGATGTAAACAACACAAACGATGTGACACATGTTATCAACCAACTTCTTATTGAAGTTGCAAGCTCAAAAGACGCACATTACATAGAGTCCGTCTCTAATAGTGCTAGCATGTATGAGGATAAGTTAAATTCAGCATTGGAGCAGATAAATGAAATCTTTGGCAATTCTTCACAAAAACCCATTGATGACAAGGCAGAAACAGGCGGTATCGACCTCAGCCCTGCCAAGATTGACCTCACGATCCAAGACAATAGCGAGGCAATCAAATTTAACCTCGACACTGCTATGCTCCAACTTATGCAAAATGCTTCCGGTGTTACCCCTGTCATCATTGGCATCAATTCACTAGACAGCCTATCTGCCTTCATGGGTGTCCATGAGCATGTCATCAAATAAATCCCTTTGTGCGTTAGACGTCCCACGGGCGTAATCATTTTTAATTTTCCAAATTTATTGCCTAATCTGATCTACTTTAGGAATTTGTAGGCTCTAATATATTTTAAATTATGTGGCGCCTGTATTTTCCTACACGTCGTAGCCTGCCCTGAGCGCAACATAAGTTTTAACGCAACATATGCAATCAACCAGCGCCAGCATCCGTTGATTAGGTGAAAGTGCGAATGGCATGGATGACCACCCCCCAAACAGAAAAATCCTGTTCCAGGCCAACATGAATGGGTTGATACTTTGGATTCTCAGGCATTAATACAACGCACCCACCCTCCTGATGAAAGCGTTTGACCGTGAAGGCCCCATCTAAAACCGCCAGAATAATACTCCCCTGTCGGGGTTCCAGCGAACGATCAACCATCAAAAGGCTCCCAGGAAATATCCCGGCCCTGATCATGGAATCCCCCTTGGCCTTAACAAAGAAAGTCGCCGCCGGATGCCGGATCAAATGCTCGTTCAGATCAAGCGCCGTATCAATAAAGTCATCTGCCGGAGACGGAAAACCCGCACTGGCACGAGAAACAAACAAAGGTATTTTTACGGGGGCTGACGCTGCCAGGGGAATATCTTCCATGCACTCCTTATACCACACATATGTGTGCATGTAAAGAATTTCCTTCATCCTACATAACTAAAAACTGAAACTTTACCTGAAAAAAATTAAACATTAAATACTATATTAATATAAAAAGGCATCTTTCCAACCTTTTGGCCAGAAAGATGCCCTTACTATGCATCAATATTTTTTCTACTTGTCCTTCTTAGGCTTCTTTTTCTCTTTCTTTCTAGGACTCTTGTCTCCCATGACCAGCAACCTCCTTTCCAGAACTTCAAGGTTAACCTCAAGCACCTTTGAACAATAAACGTTCATTACTCAATTGCAGAAGGACCTTGCGATACGCCAAGCTTTTTGATGGCCGCTTCGGGGTCTTTCAAAAAAATCTCCTTACATCCGCCGCAACAAAGATTATAAATCATTCCCTTATATTCAACCTTAAAAGGGCTTTGGTCAGATACAGCCCCTCCCATAACAGGACAAATCGTATTCCCGGCACTCACAGCCTTTGAGCTTGATTCAGCAAGTGAAACCGGAACCCCCTGCGCCAAAGAAAGCGGAGAACCTGCCATCAGGGAAATTAAAACAAGCATGAATACTATTGGCATATACACCTCCATTTTAGATTTCGTCGCAACCAATCCCTCCCTCTTACAAAATACCATCATACCCTGCACAAATAATACAAAGACTCATCCGCCAGCTTGTCCCAGCGACGCCAATCACGCACTTCAAGCCCGGTCCTGGTGGAAAAAACACGGAGATCATGAAATCCAAGATCCTTGAGCACCCGAACCTGCTCTTTGGGTGTTCCAAAATATACGGGTAAACGATACCCGCTTTTCTCATCAAGAAGAAACACCGACTCCAGACCGCGTGAACGCGGCCAATTCTCATTGGCCACCGACATCAATACCCGGCGGCGTAAACGGCTAAAGAAATCCAGGACACCTCGGCCTGTTGTGATCGTCAAACTTTGCAAATTCCGGGACGAAAAGAAAAACCAGGCACCTTCACGCCCCACACGCCGAACTTCCTGCAAAATCTTCAACCGATCTTGGGCACAAGATTCGTCCAAACCATCTGCGGAAAAAAGAATGAAATCATAAAAACCGTCGGGAACATCCTTCATCCGCACCGCATCCGCTTGGGTGATATTCCGGCAGTCTTTAAGATCATCCAGATCGGCACGCGCCAAAGCCACCAGGGAAGGAACATGATCAAACGCGTCATACCGTTTAACTACCGGTGAAAAATAAACACTGGTCCGTCCATGTCCTATTCCGATATCCAGCATGGACATGTCTTTAAGTTCCGGTTTCAATCGCCGGATAATCTCAACTTCAGGCCTGGCCAAGTTAAAATCAAAACGCCCAGGCGTCTGACCCTGGACATAGAGGTCTTCAAATGAATCAATCCCCTGCATCGCCAGATGAGCCTGCTTGACAATCCTCTTGCGAAAGACCATCAGGCCCAATGTTGAGTACAACGACTGCACCAGCCGATAACACCCCAATGCCAGCGGCACACGATCCATCCAGCGCTTCACACGCGCCCTGAGTTCATCACGATGCCGGCGATAAATCCTGACAGAACGCGCCACCCCCACACGCTCTCCAAAACGGCGCACCGCAGGTTCATCTGATGATGTAAAAGAAACCTCCCGGCACCCGCACTTGTATGCGTAGGCCACCACCTCACGCCAGAGAACATCATCCGGACAAAAACGCTTTACGCGCAGATCAAAAGACGGCATATGCCAATAAAACACCTGATCATAGATAAACCCCAGATGATACGCCGCCACCCGGTCATTCAAATACAGCGTCGTCAAAATCGTATACGCCCGAAGCTGGGGATCATTTACAAAATATCGGCACAAATCGCGGGTTGCACGCGCCACAAAAATGCTCGGAATACTGCGTAATGACCATCGGTGAATGTGCTGAACGAAAAATTCCTGCCACGGGACAGCCGCCGGATCCGGCGCTTCCTGATGCTCCAGACGCACCATACCCTTGGATGCAAAGATAGCCGCATGTTTGGCCAGAGTCCCCGTGTGAAGATGCCGACGGACACGTTCTTCACGGCCCTGAATAACCAGACCCCATATAGGCAGTTTGCAAATAAAGAGCGGGAAAAAGCCCTCTTGACGTGCCAATACTTTCAAATACCTCCAGGTCGGAGATACATCCACAATGCCATTAAGCTCAATAGATCTCCAGTCCTCACGCGCCCTAAAATCTGTCAATGCATCCTGCAAATCCGAAGGATTCTCAGCATCATAAAGAGCATCCAGCCGATCCGCCGAACCATCACCCACAAAAAAATATGTGTCACCGCGACGCACCAGAGACAGGATCATCACCAAAACATCACCGTCATACCCTGCAACCAGACATAACTCACACTCTGACTGCAACGGTGAAACGCTTTTGCCGTGCGCCCGCCACCACGCCCGCTGCCAGGCATAAGTCTGAAAGATTGTACGTGTAGGCGACTTGGCGGCCAATGCATCCCAATCCGCAGGATGAATGGCCTCAAAATTATCAAAACACTGAATCTGAATTTTCCGGGAGCTATGGTTCATAAGCGGTCTGCGTCAAAAGCCTTAACAAATGCTGATTCAGTATCTGAATATTAAACTGTTCTTCGATCAACCGTCTCGCCGCACGGGATGAAGCCTCAACCATAGCAGGATTCAGGCGCAAAATACGCAATTTTGCCGCCAGCGCCGAGGCATTCTTCTCGGGGACCAGAAAACCACTGCGCCCGTCTTCAACCAGTTCACGGATGGCCCCATTGCTCGTTGTTACCACCGGAACCCCGCTAGCCATGGCTTCCATCAAAACTACAGGGATACCTTCCTTTTCGCCTGCTGGCGAGGTAACGCTCGGTGCCAGAAAAATATCCGTATCTTTCAAATAACGCCGGATTGTACCCGAATCCTGCCATCCCAGAAACCGCACCTTACGCGCAAGCCCAAAGGAGCGCGCCTGAATTTCAAGCGATTCACGCAACGGCCCATCACCAATGATCACATATTCAAAAGGCTCCTGCTCCAGTAACGCCAAAGCTTCCAAAGCATAGGCGATCCCTTTTTTATCAATAAGGCGCGCCACCGAAAGTATTTTCAATGTACTGGAACCAAACCGACGGCGCGCACTCACATCGAATTGACGGACATCAACCCCCATCCGATGCACCATGATCTTGCGCGGCGAGCATCCCAGCTCCACCAGCCGATCCTTGGCATGAGAACTGACCGGAAGAAAAAGATCACCTTTCAGAAAAAGGTCTTCAAGCAAACCAACGGCACTGGTCCTGACCAGGTCATTTAAGTCCTCCACATGAAACACAGTCACCAGTTTTCCCGTCAACGCGCCAATCTGTTTCATTTTAAGACCAATATACGCATTCGAACGCAAATGGCAGATAATGATATCGTCTTCACGCGCCGGCAGAAAAGCCATGGTCATGTAAAAAAGATCAAGCGATAAAGCCTCATGCCCGAAACGGAAGAAATTCAGCGACCGGAGAACAACCACCGGCGCTCGCCCAATAAACACAGGAAATAGAAACAAAAACTTGAGAAAGCGCACCCACCATGACACCGGTTTTTCATTCCAGAAGCGCACATGGTACATAAGCCCATGACGAACAACATCCTCATGCACAACCTTGTCTCCTGAACGCGTCCCGGCAAAAATCCTGATCTCGGAACCAGCATCCATAAGACCGGTCATCTGGTTAAGAATAAATGTCTCGGAAAGGGCTGGAAATGTTTCCACAATGAATGAAATACGCATACTTTATTTCTTTTCAGACCGGCAAACGGTCAACTCATCCCGGATTCTTCGGACATCCGCGGCGGCCGCATCCTGGGCCTTTTTGATCTCCTGGCCGGCACTGGCACGCAGGATCGTGATCTGCTGCTCCAATTGGCGGATATTCTCATTCGCCGCCTCTTTCACACCGGCCACTTGCTGCCCGCAAGCAACATCTCTTTCCTTCAACTGCCCTTGCAACACAACAATCTTTTCTTCCAGCGGTTTCCTGGCCATCAGGATTTTCTCCTGAACCTTGGCCTGTTCACTTGAAAAACGAGCTTTTAAATCAGATACTGCCGCCACCGTAGCTGCCTGGGCTTGCACCAAACGTTGATCTGCATCACGCTTGATACCACTGATCTCACGCTTGAAAACATCTACCTGGTCAGCAACCGTCTTGAGCGACTGGCGCAAAGAAATTTTCTCCCCTGTCAACATATCCATTTTTACTCCCCAGGCATTCCTTTCTTTTTCAAATGCCCCCAACTGGTCATCCTTTTTCTCCAGCTTTAATCTTTCTGCCTTTAAATCATTACTAACCGCGTCGATCTGTGAACGGCAGGCTGCTTTAGCCTGCTCCATCAATCGCGGCAAATCAGCATCCCGGTCAACCAGCGAATGCTGCAGACGACTAACTTTCGCGCTCAAAGCCTCTTTCTCAAGCACCATATTCTTGAACGCTTCATCTTTTTCAGTCAAAGCCTGTTTTAACTGCGTCAATTCATGCTGTAAAAAGAAAACCTCATCCTGCAGCTCGAAAACTTTATCTTTCTGCTGGGCAAACGATGGGGTACAAAAAATAATACTTATTAATAATAGAATAATGAGATGCATTGAATTAATAATACCCCCGAAGCATCCTTGCGACAATGTTTAAGTAAACAATTCACTTTGCTTTCTTAAACCGAAACCAGCCTCGCATCAAATTCATGTTTCTATTGCATTAAAATGCATTGAAACATAATATTAAATTATGTCATTAACCCTCGCACTCCAGAAATTACACGCATATGCTCATCCCGCCAAAGCAGACATCCTGCAGCGTTTCTTCAAAACAGGCCCCGGCCAATACGGTGCAGGAGACGTTTTTATCGGCGTGAAAGTACCTGAAATCAGAACTGTAGCCAAACAATTCAGCACATTACCACACAAGAGCCTCGCCAACCTGCTGCACAGTAATATTCACGAAGAAAGGCTGTTGGCATTACTTGTTATGGTGTATCAATTTGAATGCGGACAATCACAGGAAAGAAGAAATCTGTTTGATTTATATCTTAACAATACCGCGCATATTAACAACTGGGACCTTGTTGACTTAAGTGCCCCCAAGATCATTGGTCCCTACCTCCTGGATAAAAACCGTTCCATCCTGACAAAGCTCGCCCAAGCCCCCATCCTATGGGAACGGCGCATCGCCATTGTCAGCACCTTGGCTTTCATCCGTGAACACCAGTTTGACGACACTTTCCGTATCTCCAGTAAACTTTTGAATGACAATGAAGATTTAATCCATAAAGCCACAGGATGGATGCTGCGTGAAGCTGGAAAACGAAATGTTACTGCGTTAAAAGAATTCCTTAATGAACACCGACACCTTATGCCGCGTACCATGCTGCGATATGCCATCGAAAAGTTTGCTGAAAAAGAACGCAGGAAATACCTGCAACGATAAACCCATGCCTTAGCTTCAATAAACTAAAAAAGGGATGAAGTGCCATAGCACTCCATCCCTTGAAACTATTCAAATCAAACAACTTACGCTTCGAACCGGTTATTGCGTGGCTTCTCGGGCGGCGGATCAAGGCGAACTACATTGACTGCCTTAGGCCCACGGGAATCTTCCTGAACTTCAAATTCAACTTCCTCCCCATCAACGAGGTATTTGAAACCATCAGCCTGAATACCGCTGTAATGAACATAAACGTCCTTACCTTCAGCTGTCGTAATAAAACCATACCCCTTTTTCCGATCAAACCACTTTACTTTACCCTTGTTCATGTGAGTCTCTTTCGTTGTGTCTTGTTTCTACTCTCCCCTTTAGGGGCTTAATCGTTTACCATGCATCCATTACTGCATTTCAGGCGCTGGCGTATTAGCCATCGGCGCATCTGCTGCAAGCGCTTCAGTACCTGCCGGCGCTTCCGCTCCCTTATCTTCCTTAACCAGCGTCATCACAACACGCTTGCCATCCTTTTCTGTGAAATCAATGACCACATCATCATTAACCGCAAGATCTGTCACAGCATTGACATTGCCAAATTCTGTCTCAGCGGTCACATCATAACTAACCTCAACATCAGCATCCTTCGCGAAATCATATTCTTTGACCGTAATCTGCTGCGCGGAAACATTCACAACCTTGCCGAACGAAAACTTGTCATCAGTATTCTCCTGGGCAAATGAAGCAACAACCTTGAACGATAAAACGATTCCCAACACAAATAACAAAATAACGGTGAACTTTCTCATTGCCAACTTTCCTTTCCAACTTTTTATTAAACTTTACAATCACTTGTAAAAGCCATTCCTCAACAATAAGAATATGGACAGGTAGTTTACTGCCGGCTTATTTTGATGTCAAATACAAATTAAAAACCTGTGTTCCCGCAGTTTATTCACCAATATGTACCGACGAGACATGCCCATGAAAGATGAACGTCATTAATTTTTCAAAACCCTTAAGCCACCCACTGGCGTAAAAGATCCTTCACCTTGCCCTGCGCCTGCTCAAGAACAGCGGATGCCTTATCCGGAAACTGATTGATCCCGCCGGCTGTCACAACTTCCGTCTCAAATCCCATGAACCCCAAATGCACTTTGGTAAGGCTCACGCAATGCTCGTACGGATTTCCGGCATCATACTGACCGCCACTGGTGACAAGAGCCAGTGCTTTCTTTCCCTTTAAAAGCCCGACATACCCCGTCGGACCCATGTCCCAGGTCAGCCCCTTTTGCATGACAGAATCAAACCACGCCTTAACAGCCGCGGGTTGCGAGAAATTATACATGGGAAAAGCCACAACCAGAATATCCGCACTTTTCAACTGATCCGTCATACGGTCCATCCTGGCCATGCAAGCCTTGTTTTCGTCAGAAACTTCCTGCCCGCCGTAATTGCGCGCATAATAAACACCCAGACGCTCCGGTGAAAAGAAATCCGGTACATCTTGAACAAGGTCAAGCACTTGCACATGAGCCTGACGCGTCTTTAATAAAGCCATGGCCGCATCCAGAAGCTTCTTCGTATTGGAACGGTCCCCTCCAGGAAGATAATGCACAATCAATACATTCATAAAACCCCCTGATTAATCCTGTTTGATACGCTCAATCCCTGCATGCATCCTTGTCATCGCATCCCACTCCTGCTCAGAGAAATCATAAGGACCGTCCAGAATATCAGGATCAAGAACCTTAGCACTCAGATTGCCACGCTGCAATTTATACCGCAAAGGCTTATCCAGAAGACCCCCGATCTCCTTTAAATCCTCCGGTGACACCAAACCCTTAACAGCCGTTGTCCTAAAAACATAATCAACCCCTGAGGCCTTGATGGCCGCAATAGAGGCCTGGACACTCTTTATGTCAGCGGCAACCCCTGAAGCCTTACAATACCCCTGCAGAGATGATTTAATGTCCATGGCCACAAAATCGACCAGTTTCTCGGAAAGGATCTCCTCAAGGACTACGTGACGGGAACCGTTGGTATCCAGCTTGACCAGAAAACCCTTGGCTTTGATCAGACGGATGAATTCTTTTAAATCAGGCTGGAGGGTCGGCTCGCCGCCGGTAATGACAACTCCCTGCAACTGCCCCCGGCGAAGGTCCAAAAAAGACAAGACTTCCTCCATGGGTATCGACGGGGTGAACAGTTCGGGCAAAACAAGCGCAGGATTATGGCAAAAAGGGCAGCGGTAATTGCACCCCTGGGTGAAAATTACCGCTGCCACTTTACCCGGATAGTCGATCAGAGTGAATTTGAGCAAGCCCCCGATGAGCATACGCTAAAGGTCTTTCTCTGAAGGAACTCGGCTTTCTTGCCCTTGTTCCATTGATTAACTGGACGTAAATACCCGACAATACGCGAGTACACTTCGCACTCCGCGGCACATTTCGGGCAATGCTTGTGCTCACCCATGATATAACCGCACGAAGGGCATACGCTAAATGTCGGCGAGAGCGTAAAATACGGCAGGCTGTATTTCTCGCATACCGTACGTACGAAATTCTTGACCGACTCCGTATTCTCGATCCTTTCACCGACGAAAACATGAATAACTGTTCCGCCCGTATACCGCGCCTGCAATGAATCCTGATGATCAAAAAGCTGAAAAATATCATCGGTATAATGCACCGGAACATGCGTCGAATTTGAATAAAACGGCTCACCACCCTCCGCTTCATTCGGGCAATCACGCTTGAGCTCAGGATACATGTCCTTGTCCATGCGTGCCAGACGGTAAGAAACCCCTTCAGCCGGCGTGGCTTCAAGATTGTAATTATTCCCTGTCTCCTGCTGGAACTTGAGCAATACTTTACGCATGAAATCCAGCGTGTCTTCCGCGAATTTCTTCCCCTTGACTGTGGTGATATTTTCACCCAGGAAATTCAGGCAGCACTCGTTCATGCCCACAAGCCCGATCGTTGAAAAGTGATTCTTCCAATACTGCCCGAACCGCGCCTTCATGTCGCGCAGATAAAACTGCATGTACGGATAAAGATTATCATCCGTCAAGGTTTCAAGACCCTTACGCTTGATCTCCAGGCTTTCCCTGGCCAGGATCATCTGATGCTCGAGGGCGGCAAAGAAGGTTTCCTGATTCTTGCACGCATACCCCAACCGCGGCATATTGACCGTAACAACGCCGATGGATCCGGTTAAAGGAGCCGCACCAAACAACCCGCCGCCGCGGGAATTCAGCTCACGGTTATCAATGCGCAGACGACAGCACATGCTGCGCGCATCTTCCGGGCTCATTTCGGAATTAATATAATTCGTAAAATAAGGGATTCCGTATTTACCGGCCATATCCCACAACGGATTCAACTCCGGATTGTCCCAGTCGAAATCCTTGGTAATGTTATATGTCGGTATCGGGAACGTAAAAACACGCCCTTTGGCATCACCCTCGATCATCACCTCAAGGAAAGCCTTGTTGAACATGTCCATTTCTTTCTGAAAATCACCATAAAGCTCATCCTGCACCTTGCCGCCGATAAGAACGCCTTTTTCCTTGTAATAAGACGGCACGCGCACATCCAGCGTCACATTCGTAAAGGGCGTCTGAAACCCGACACGCGTGGGGACATTGACGTTGAACAAGAATTCCTGCAGGGCCTGACGCACATCCTTATAAGAAAGTCCGTCATAACGAATAAAAGGCGCGAGCAATGTATCAAAATTCGAAAACGCCTGCGCACCCGCCGCTTCCCCCTGGAGGGTATAGAAAAAGTTGACCACCTGGCCCAGCGCCGAACGAAAATGCCTGGCCGGACGTGACTCCGCCTTACCGGAAGCACCCTGAAAACCCTGGAGCAAAAGATCATAAAGATCCCAGCCCACGCAATAAACACTGATGCTGCCCAGGTCATGGATATGCAAATCACCATTCGTATGCGCTTCACGGACTTCCTGCGGATAAACCTTGTTAAGCCAATAAGCCTGGGATATCTCGGAAGAAATATAATGGTTCAGCCCCTGGAGCGAATAAGCCATGTTGGAATTCTCATTCACTTTCCAGTCACGGCGGGAGAGGTATTTCTCAACAAGGTCAACATTGAACATGGACGCAATCTCGCGCATGCGGGAATGCTGGTCGCGGTAAATGATATACGCCTTGGCAGTCTTCCTGTAAGGAGACGTGATCAAAACCTCTTCAACAATATCCTGCAGGCCTTCCACGGTCGGCAAACACTTGGAATACATCTGCAGCGCCAGATTCAAAACACGGATGGTAAGCTTTTGGGCCACATCTTCGCCGAATTCACCTGTTGCCTCACCGGACTTGTGCAGCGCTTTGGTGATCTTGGCTGGATCAAAATCGACTTCAGCCCCGTTCCTTTTGATGATCTTGTCAAACAACTCTGTCGTGTACACTGGCATCTCCCTTTTATTATTTATAAAATTATACGTTTTTATATTGACCATGCCGACGGAGCGTTTGCTGTTCGTCGAACGGATGATAGTCTTTCTTTTCTTCCTCATAAACCATGCGTACGTTAAGCCCTGAAAAATGATCCTTCACGGCTAACATTTCTTCCAGGGACAATGGCCTTTGCCCATTCGGCCGCAAGGGTGTGTTCAGCTGGACCTCATCCGCGTTAATCTCACGCGCCAGGAAAGCCAGCCTGGATGCCTGCATTTTATTAGTTTCGATGAACATCATCTGAAGGGCCATACGACCGGCAAACATGGCTTTAAATGCCTTGATCCCGGCCACTGTGGATTTTAAACTAATACCAGGCGCCGGACAATTAAGCGCCTGAAAAATAGTTTCATCCGCCGCATCCAGCTTCACCAGAACAAAATCAACCCCGCACAGATCCTGCTGCACGACGTTTAAACCTAACAACGTGCCATTGGTGATAACCGCCACCTTTTCAGGCCTAAAGGAACGTACGGCCTGAATCATTTCACCCAGATTTAACGCCAAAGTCGGCTCGCCATTACCCGAAAATGTCAGGTAATCAATGGCCTCATCTGTTTTTAATGCCTTAACATCCTCTATTATATCAGCTGTGGGCACAAAGACTTTCCGTGCAGCAACAACATCAGCCTTACCGACACATCCAAGCTGGCAATAAGTGCAATTAAAATTACAGATCTTTTGGGTTGTTGATATGGGGTCCAGGCCTAAGGACATTCCCATCCGCCAGGAATAAACAGGACCATAGATATGTTTGAACGCTGAATAGGCCATCAAAATCGCATGTAAGAAATGTTAAATAGTGTTAACAAACATCTTTTAATTCAAACGAACGACAACAAGCTATTGTTATGATTGAATGATCGAGACACTACATATAGTATTCTGTTGAGCCGGCTTGTCAAGTTTTTTTGAAGGATTATTTCACGACGAGAGCGTTATAATACCCCTGCCAGAAGCCCTTGTCAAAGGGTTTATTGCCGTCGGTAGGAAAAATTATCAAGGCGCTATAAAATTTCATCATCGTTGCGCCTGCCTATTCATGTCATTTTCAAAATACCCTGTTCAACGAAAGATAAACACCTTGGAACGATCAAGCGGCTTAATATCAAGAATAACAGGCTCAAACCCCTGAATTGCTTCAAAACGCGCCGCGGTACCAGGGCCGGGCAAAGGCAAGTCTCCGCCCGCATCACGGATTTCAAGGTTCAAATGATGCTTGACAACAATCACACGTGCGGACGCTTAAGGCTGTGACCGGGGTCAGTGGCAATGGTCCGATTTAACCCTTGAAGCATTTGGGTAATGGCCATGAACGTATCTGAAGGTTGGTCGTGGATGCAGATCTTATTAGGATAAAGCGCGTACTGTGACCGGTACTGGGTTGGTGTGACATTCGGCATAAGCACATTAGCGCCACAACGAAGGGCCCGCTCGCGTCCGCCTTTTTCAATCGATCCCATAGCGGTCGTCGCAGGGATATGCGTATTTTTGGTGATAATGCGCAGTAACGCCAACGCCCTTAACGTCAGATCAAGGCTTCCGCTGGCAGCATCTTTTAAAGGGGTTTTTGGATTGGAGATAAAAGGGCCAATGCCGATCATATCCAGATCCAGTTTTTCCATGAGCAGGATATCGTCGGCAATTATATCCGGTGTTTGGCCCGGCAACCCCACCATGATGCCAGAACCTACCTGAAACCCCAGTTCACGCAACCACGTCAGGCATTGCATGCGCGCATAAAATGATGAGTCAGGTTTAAGCTCCCTAAACAATATTTCCGACGATGTTTCGAAACGAATCAGGTACCGGTCAGCCCCGGCTTCTTTAAACGCGGCATACTCATCGCGTGATTTCTCGCCCATGGATAATGTAATGGCCAACCCCAAATCCAATTTAATCCGTTTTAAAAGCCGGCAGATTTCCTGGACAGGATATTGGCAGTTTTCACCCGACTGAAGGACCAGGCTTTTAAAACCAAACGATGCGGCTTCCTTAGCTGCTGAAAAAATCTCATCAATATTCATACGATAACGCGAAATATCATGATTCGAGCGACGCAAGCCACAATAACAACAATCACGGCCGCAGGCATTAGAAATTTCAACAAGACCCCGCAAATGCACGGCATTGCCCACATGCAACCGGCGCACACGGTCCGCCTCGCCATATAATGCGGCAGGCCTGTCGGTGGTTAAGCCTTCAATGATTTCATCACGTGTCATATATCCCTTCATGTGTAGAGACGTTGCGCGCAACGTCTCTACACCATAATTATAAATATAAATCCCTTTCGCCCTTCTTGACGCGCTCAAAATAATTCATGAAAATATCGAGCGTTTGAGGATTCTTCTGCTTGATTTCAGCAACTTCACGGTCGATCAAAGGCTGTGCCAGACGTTTGGTATCGTCACTGGCAAAATCGTCCAGCCATTCCTGAAAGGTCAACACCGCATTAAGCTTGCAAAACTTGCCCTCGGTGCCGCTCCTTAAAAGATCCATAATGCATTTCCCCGTTCGCCCGCAACGATAACCCGCCGTACAAAAGGATGTGATAAAGCCCATCTCGGCCAGGTCACGGATAAGTTCATCCAAAGAACGCGTATCTCCCAAAATAAACTGCTGCTTATTTTCCTTCTGGGCCGTCACACAATCAGAATAACCTCCAACGGCAATACGGGATGAGGCATCCATCTGTGTGATGCCCATCAGCACGGCCTCATTGCGGATCGATGCCTTTTCACGCGCGGTGACGATCATGCCAGTATAAGGAACAGCCAGGCGAATAATCATCATGATCTTTTTAAAATCATCATCAGAAACAAGATGTGGCCAGTCAGGCGTAATAATAGAATTAAGCGCGGGCACAAGCCTCGGGAATGAAATGGTATGCGCCCCGATCCCCATGCGTTTTTCAAGTTCCTGCGTATGCGCCACCAGCGCCATGAGTTCAAAACGCCAGTCGTAAAGGCCAAAAAGGGCGCCAATGCCGACGTCATCGATCCCTGCCTCCATGGCCCGGTGCATGCTGTAAAGGCGCCAATTATAATTGCCCTTGATCGTATTCGCCGGATGCACACGCGCGTACGTTTCTTTATGATATGTTTCCTGAAACACCTGGTAAGTACCAATGCCCGCCTCATTGATCTTTTTTAAGTCCTCAACCGAAAACGGCGGCGCGTTCACATTCACCCGACGGATGGCGCCTGTACCGTTTTTAGTTTTCACTTTAACGGAATATATTGTTTTTAAACTTTCCACCACATAATCCACATCATTCCTGGGATGTTCCCCGTAAACGGCGATGAGGCGCTTATGCCCTATCTCACCAGCTAAAACCGCAATTTCTCGACGGATAGCATCTGCATCCAGAACCGTACGCGTTGCCGTAGTATTGTCATTGTTAAACCCGCAATAAGCACAACGATTCACACAATAATTGCCCAGATAAAATGGAGCAAATGTTACAATGCGGTTGTCATAAATCTTGATCTTAAGATCCAGCGCGGTCTGACGCATGAGCTCCAGTGTCTCTTTATCATTGACCCTAATGAGAACAGCCACTTCATCAAGCGTCAGGTCTTTAACCGCCATGGACTTGGCCAGAATTTCCCGCACCTGCCCTGGATCAGGCTCACCGGAGAAAGCCGCAAGCCTTTTCTCAATAGCGCGATCATCGATAAAATCACGCCCACCATCCATGTAACGCGTGATCTGATCTTCCTTGATCCTTTGTCCGGCCCAGCCGGATAAATTATTGATATTCATATTCACAAAAACCTTTCAAATATTTTATAACACGTAACAACGTGCGTGTACGGGCGGCCCCCTGTGGCCGCCCTTTTATCATCAATAATAAAACACATCCTCCCCTAAAATGGCCAATATTCCGATCCATTATATGGCCGGCACGGGGGCCGGCCACTACGGCCTTCTCTTTTTCAAATGCATCCAACGCCGCAGGAAACGGCGAAAGGACACGTTTTAAGACACCCTGCACCATGGATATCCCAACCCCGTAATTGGTGATCGGAACGCCCTTCTCTTTGGCCTGATGAATACGCCAGAGCATTTCCCCGCGCGTTAACATGCACGAACCACAATGCACGATCAATTTATACTGTTCTAAATCCTTAGGGTAATCACGCCCGGCATAATGGTCCACACGAAGATCACCACCAACGTATTGACGCAGCCAGCGCGGGATCTTCACCCGCCCAATATCATCTTCGGCCGCATGATGCGAACAACTCTCGGCAATCAGTACCTTATCGCCAGGCTTAAGGGCTTCAATATGCGCCGCCCCGCGCGCCATCTCAACCAAATCACCCTTAAACCTTGCGAATAAAATTGAAAACGTGGTGCATTTTACGTCTATCGGCGTATCAGCCACCATTTTCATCACCACCTGCGAATCACACACCACCAGCGCCGGTTTACTCTTTAAATTCTGCAAGAATGCGCTGTATTCGCGCTCCTTAACAACTACAACTACCGCGTCATTATCCAATCCGTCACGTATCGCCTGTACCTGTGGCAATATAAGCCGGCCTTTGGGCGCCTGCAAATCAATGGGGACCACCAAAACAGCAACACCGCCCGCCGGAACAAGATCACCCAAAAGTGCCGGAGGCCTTAAAAAATCTTCAGGGCACGCCTTAATGATCATTGATTTAAATGTTTGCAAGAAAACTTCCCGCTCCTGCGTCTTAAGACTGGAACCACACACAACTTTATCGGTAACCCCTTGCAGTACCGTCATGAAATCTGACGAAGGTGTTTGGACATCCACTTTATTTACAACCACGATCAGCGGCTTATTCTTACTCTTCAAATCAGCAGCAAACATCGCCTCACACACGCCCCACTCCCCGGGCTCAACAATCAAAAGGGCAATGTCCGTGCGATCCAGCGCACGCCGGGTACGTTCAACTCGCTTATCTCCCAACAGAGAATCATCATCAAGCCCGGCGGTATCCAGGAACATCACCGGGCCCAGCGGCAAAAGCTCCATCGGTTTCTCGACCACATCGGTTGTGGTCCCGGCCACGGGCGATGTGATCGCCACATCCTGACCCGTGATCATGTTAAGCAGGCTGGATTTCCCCACATTGGTCCGGCCAAAAATGCCGATCTGAAGCCTTAATGATTTTGGTGTTTTATCCATATTCTCAACCTATTCATTACGATGTAGAGACGAGGCATTGCCTCGTCTCTACGACCATATTTTAAACGTTACCGATAGCCAAGCCCAAGCAAGTTTTCAGGAGCCAGGACCTTGGCCACAACATCAACACCAATTTTTGTATCGAGAAATACCCGCAAGTCATCCTGCTTCGATCTATCAAATTCCTGGATCAATTCCTCACAACGCACATAGCCTAACACCGGCACAAATGCCGTAATGAGCGTCCGGCTGCGATCAACATAAAAACGGCAGCGGGCTTCATCGGCCTTGATCCCGTCGATGTGAGCCGTAAGCATCCTGTCGGTTTTGATCAACAGGTCCGTCATCCCCAAGAGGGCATCCGCAAGAAGCGGCATGAACTCAATGATCTGCCCCCGGCTGATGGACGCCGCCTGGGTGGCCAAAGCATCCAGTGAAATCACCTTTAGCGCCACCTGGGACGCAGCCTCAAAAATAACAGGATTGACCTTGCCCGGCATAATGGATGAACCCGCCTGCACCGATGGCAACACAATCTCGCCAAGCATATTCATGAGCCTAAGATCATTGGATATCTTAAGGGTATTGACCGCATGCGCTTTAAGGATCCCTGACACTTCGATCAACGAATCCGCGTGTGCGGTCTCGCCCATCAAATTTTCAGCCCGGCAAAGCCCCAAGCCCGTCACATCACGCAATTTTTCGATCACCAGGAAAATGTAATCACGCGGGCTGCCCAGTCCTGTGCCCACTGCTGTGCCACCGAGATTCACCACCCGCAAACGCTCCTCACATTTGAACGTCCGCCAACGGTCACGTGCTATAGCCTCGGCCATGGCTGAAAACTCAGCCCCCAGGGTAACTGGCACCGCGTCTTGCATTTCAGTACGGCCCAATTTAACGATCGTGGCAAACTCTTTTTCCTTACGTTGGAATGCCCCCTGCAGCTCGGCAGTGGTTTCACTTAAACACCGCACACCAAAGATCATGGCTACTTTAAGTGCCGTCGGGTAAACATCATTGGTCGACTGATGCAAATTAACATCTGCCAAAGGATCCAGCCGGCCGTGATCCCCCTTCGTGAGCCCCATCAACTCAAGCGCACGGTTGGCAATAACCTCATTAACATTCATGTTCGTTGATGTCCCAGCCCCACCCTGCAAGGCATCCACCGGGAACTGATCGTTAAGCTTGCCTGCCGCGATCTCTTCGCTCGCCGCAATGATCACCCGGGCTTTTTCCGGTGTTAAATACCCCAAATCAGCGTTCGCCATGGCGCACGCTTTTTTGACCATGGCCAGCGCCTTGATCAGCTCAGCTGAAACAGGCGATCCGCCCAAGGGGAAATTCTCCATGGCCCGACGGGTATGGATCCCCCAATACACGTCCCCCGGAATCTCTTTTTCACCCAGCATGTCTTTTTCGATGCGTTTTTCCATGTTCAAGCCTTGGCCAATGCCGATCTGACAGTAACCCCTTCGACAGCACCCAGTTTTCCGGTCAAAGCCCCCAGCTCATCGGTAGTCATATCGACCGTTAATGTGATCACACTGCAATGCCGTTCCTTGTATGGCAACCCGACACGCGCCACGATCTCATCGCCGTAATCCGAAAGAATCTTATTCACCTGCGGTGCGACTTTGATCCTGTTCTCGATGATGATCCCCACAAAACCCAAACGCTTACCCATTATTTCTTTCCCCCTTTACATCCCTACTCACACATTAACCCGGCTTTGCTTTCTAAGGGCTTGTGTGGTTCATTCAACGAGCGCTTGGCTCGCCCCGGCGGGCTCGCCTGCGCTCGAAAGTCTCGCTCGCTCGTCTCGCCTTCGGCTCGACACCATGCCCGCGAGCTCAACTTAACGTCGGTTCAGGAACCACACAAGCCCTTACGCAAAGCCACGGATACACAAAAAAATGCATTCAAACAAACAGCAAAAAATTTCGTGCGAAGCTTAACCAATCAAGCCGCCCAAAAAGCAAAGGCAACTAAATAAAAACCCCCGGCTTTATGCGTACATAAAACCAGGGGCTTGAATTATCTTTTCATATCCCTTGGTTTCAGGCCTTGACCCTGACCGCAGCTGCTATTGTCCATTCCCCTCACCGTATGGCAGGAACATTTCCCTACCCGACGGATCAGAACCATCCGTTAGCGTGTATACAACGGACGTGATACGTACTTCGTATGAAGAAGCTCGTGTGACTTATGCGACAACGGCTTTTCAAGAAAATCCTTATACAGCTGTTGAACAAACGGATTCTCATGCGAACAGCGATGCTTCATTACGGCATCCTCTTCATAAAGACCCTTGGCACGCTGTTTACGAATCTCATCAGTAACCATATACGGCTGCCCACCGCCGCCAACACACCCTCCCGGACATGCCATCACTTCAATGAAATGATACGGCACAGGCTTATTGTTTTTCATGGCATCCCGCACCTTGTCCATGACAAACGCAACATTCTTGAGCCCATGGGCTACCGCAATCTTAACATCCGTTCCTTTGATGTTAATTGTTGTTTCCTTCACACCCTGCAGCCCGCGCACAGCCGTAAAATTCACATCCTGCAAATTTTCACCGGTAATCGCAAAATAAGCCGTCCGGAGAGCTGCTTCCATAACACCACCGGTAGCCCCGAAAATCGTACCGGCACCGGCGTAATCGCCCAACATCAAATCAGCATCCTCATCCGGAAGCTCTTTAAAATCAATGCCCGCCTGCTTGATCATACGGATGAGCTCACGCGTGGTCAGGGACACGTCAACATCCTGGAAACCGGACGCTGACATTTCCTCCGTTCGGCTGATCTCATATTTCTTGGCCGTGCAAGGCATGATCGAAATAACCTTCATCCTGGAAGGATCAATGTTCTTCTTTTGCGCATAATACGTCTTGGCCAACGCACCCACCATTTCATGCGGACTCTTGGCAGAAGAAAACAGGCTGATCGTATCGCCATAATATTTTTCCAGATAATCAACCCACGCCGGACAACAGCTGGTGATAAGCGGCAAAGGGCCCTTCTTGTTAACAAACCGTTCCACAAACTCGGTCCCCTCTTCCATGATCGTCAAATCCGCGCCAAAGTTTGTATCAAATACCGCCTTAAACCCCAGACGGCGTAACAAAGCATAAAGTTTCTTGGTCAAATTGGTACCCACCGGATACCCGAACCCCTCACCCACCGCCACACGCACAGCGGGTGCAATCTGCACCACGCAATGCTTCTCCGGATCCTGCAAGAGCGACCAGACCTTCTGTGTTTCATCATTCTCGAAAATAGCACCTGTGGGACAATGCGCCGAACACTGGCCGCAACGCACACAAGGAGATTCAGCAAGCTTGATATCACTGGAAGGCGCCATTCGTGTTTTAAAACCACGATTCACATACGACAACGCCCAAACGTCCTGCATATTCTGGCAAACATCAATGCAGCGCCCGCACTTGATGCACTTTTTAGGTTCCAGGATGATCGTTCCTGTTGAATTATCCACCGGGATATTCGGCAAAATACGTTCAAAACGGTCATTCCCGATGCCGAACTCCGCGCAAATCTTCTGCAATTCGCAATCATTGTTACGACCGCACACCAGGCAATCCGTCGGATGATTGGAAAGAATAAGCTCAAGCACCGTACGGCGTGTCTGAACGATCTCGGGGTCATGGGTCATGATATCCATCCCCTCATCAATGGGTGTACAACAGGCGCGCAGCATCTTGCGGTTATTCTTCACCTTCACAATGCAAATGCCGCAGCCGGCAGAGGGTGCCAGGTCCGCATGTTTGCACAATGTAGGAATATTCACCTGCGCCTTGCGTGCCGCTTCAAGGATTGTTGTCCCTTGATCGACCTCTACAGGTATCCCGTTAATAATGGCCTTGATCTTAGTTACCGTCGACATTGGATTCACTCCTATTGACGCACAATCGCGTTGAATTTACATGCTTCATAACAGTTTGCACACCCGATGCACTTGGCCGGATCTACCGTGTACTTGCTCTGGCGGTCGCCGGATATGGCATTGACCGGACAATTGCGGGCGCACAAACTGCAGCCTGTGCAACGTTCCTTATTAATGCTGTACGTCACAAGGCTCGGGCACTTGCAGGACGGGCATTTCTTGTCAATGACATGCGCCTTGTATTCTGCTTCAAAATATTTCATGGTCGAAAGGACCGGATTCGCCGCGGTCTGGCCCAATCCACACAACGAGGCTTTTTGCATGGCCTGCGCGATCTGATTGAGCTTGACCATGTCCTCCTGCTCCCCCTTGCCCTCGGAAATCTTCTTGAGGATACCCAGCATCTGCGTGCCGCCGATACGGCAGGGCGCACACTTGCCACAGGACTCATCCACACAAAAACCAAGATAGAACTTGGAAATATCCACCATGCAATCAAATTCATCCATGACAATCATGCCGCCGGAGCCCATGATAGAACCAAGTTTCTGCAAACTTTCGTATTCAACCGCCGTATCAAAAAACTGCTGGGGGATAACGCCACCTGACGGGCCACCGGTCTGAATAGCCTTGATGGCATGATTGTCAAGCACACCGCCGCCGATGTCAAAAACAATCTCGCGCAGCGTGGTGCCCATCGGCACTTCCACAAGGCCTGAATTCTTAACCTTGCCCGTTAAGGCAAATACCTTGGTGCCCTTGGAACCTTCCGTACCGATCTTGCCAAATTCATCGCCACCCTTTAAAAGGATGTACGCGATGTTGGCCAGCGTTTCTACATTATTAATAACCGTAGGCTTGCCCCAAACACCCTTAACTGACGGGAATGGCGGACGGGGACGCGGATAACCCCGCAAACCTTCCACGGAAGCAATGAGCGCAGTCTCTTCGCCGCAAACAAATGCCCCTGCCCCCAGACGAATCTCAATGTCAAAATTAAATCCTGAACCAAAAATGTTTTCGCCCACAATCCCCTTGCTGCGACACACATCAATGGCCTTCTGAATCCGCTCAACCGCCAAAGGATATTCCGCACGGATATAAAAGATACCATGTTTCGCTCCAACCGCAAACCCGCCGATCATCAAACCCTCAATGACCGCATGAGGATCACCTTCGAGCACGGAGCGATCCATATAAGCCCCAGGATCACCTTCGTCACCATTACAAATAATATATTTTTCATCTCCCGCAACACCACGGGTAATATTCCATTTCAACCATGTTGGAAAACCCGCACCGCCGCGACCGCGCAGGCCGGATTTCTTCATTTCCTCAATAACTTTTTCAGGCCCCATGGCCAGGGCATTGGCCAACCCCTGATAGCCATCCTGGGCGATATACTCATCTATGCTTTCCGGATCAAGGATGCCACAGTTACGTAAAACCAGGCGCATCTGCTTGTTCTGTTTCTCAAACAACAACCCGTCAATTCTCTCGCCATTAAGCACTGTCTTTTCAACGATCTCGGTGATATTGGCAAGCGTCAGATTGGTGTAAATAAAACCTTCCGGCAAAACCTTCACCACAATGCCTTTGTTGTAAACACCGATGTCAGACACAAGTACAACCTGGGCCTTATCCGCAAGGTTGTTATCCCGCAGAAAACTATTCAGCGCCACGTGAAAATCACGCAGTTCCTTTTTAAGGTTGG
>JAZDPD010000146.1:0-32373 GCA_043798045.1 Candidatus Omnitrophota bacterium
GATCTACACGTGCCTCATTAAAAACATTTTCTAACTCTTGAGTATTATTACTTATTGCTGCAACTTGCATGCGAGCAATACGTAAATCATTAGCCTTAAGAAATGTATCCGCTCTCTTAACTATTTCCGATGTAACGGAAAGCCCCATTTCACTGGCCAATTGAGCAGGCGTTGCTGCATTATCCACAACCCTTCCCATCGCCACCGTCACCTGATTCATATCTCCTGTTCCATCCTGCACATCCGAAGGGATCGCCTGGGCATTTTCAACACGCTGTGTTCCGGCCCTAACAATCTTCCCAACATTTTCACCATTAAAACCACCCGAGAAATACTTGCGGGGCATCAGGTCATTACTGGCGGGATCCTGCTCTTCCTTTATATAGTTGAACACGCCCTCTTTATAAGCCTGCACATAGCGCTGAAAAATCTGTTCTTTTTCTGTTTTATCCATCACATCAACGCCTGCCACCTTGTTCTGATCGGCGTAAACCTGGCTCAATATACTTTCTTTCAGGTTATTCTTGTACCATGTGGCCAAAATCAGCACCTGATATACCTGACGCAATAAAGCAAAGTTCTTGCCGGAATTCACTTCTTTCTCAATCTCGGGAAGAATCAGATCACGGATCACCTGGGAGGAAAGCTTGCTTGATTCCTTCACATCACCCTGGCTGAGTTGATCCGTGCCTAAATGACGGTCATTGGAATTTTTCTGCAGCGCCAGATAATCCTCTTCCATCAAAACCTTCAAATGGCTTTTACCCACAACCGCGGTATTGTTCATTTCATACACCTGCGCCTGATCAGGCATGATCCATACCTTGTTAAAGGTATTCATGGGGATTTCAGCCGTGCCCAGCGTTTCGCGCGCCTTGGTGTACACCCGATCCCAAAACGCTTTGCCTAAATCTTTTTCAGGATAAATCATGGAAGCGGAAAGCTGTTTGAGGACATAGTCCTGCGCCAAGAGATCACGGCCCATCTGTGTTTCGCCAAACGCCTGAGGGACAATGCGATCATGCTCGTAGGGAGAAAGGTTCACCCAAAGATCTTTTTCGGAAATAGTAAGGGAAGCCAGAAAATATTTAACGAGTTTCTGTGTTTCAGACTTGATCATGGCCTGATCAGCCTTGGTATTACCGCTATCAACAATAAAATCAAACACAAGCGGCTGGTCGGGGTGAATCTTGACCGCGCGCAGCATCACAGGAACATACGCATCGCTTACAGGAACCATCATACCCGGGGCTGGCAACTCAATGACACTCTGAGCATGGGCTCTGACAGGCATGGCCACACCAGAAAAAACAAACGCAAACGTCTGAACAAACAACATCCCTTTAAAAACAACACTTTTACGCATGTCCTGTAAGTTCATACCTCAATCCCCCATTTTCATTAAACGCAATCTTTGTTTATATGAACGCCTAACCACCGAAACATAAGGAAATTACTTTAAGTATACCCGATAGAATTTCCTGTTTCAAGACGTGACGTTAATATACTTCATCAATATAAATTTGTCAAATAAACAAATCTAACTGCATTTTATGCCATAAGTTGACATTGCAGTGATACAGATGGTGCATAATGCCATTGTTTAAACCAAAAAAATCAGAAATGTCGATTAAGCTCTGAAACGGGAAAAATTTCTTTCACAATAGGCGTTAAGCCAAAGGGTACGCCTTGCTCCAGAGAGGATTCACGAGATATCAATAAAGCCTGGTCAAGACGCCCCGAAGTTTCCAAAGAAAGCGCATCGGCCATCAGGTTAATACCACCCAGCTGATCATCCATGGCCGCATCAGCTGTTAGCTCTTCTTTAAGAGCAACAAACACATTGTTGTAATCAACCGACCTTGTTTCCCAGCCGCTGTCAACGGCCATGCCGTTTTGCATGCGAAGCTGCCATTCTTGCTGATCCGTTCTATAAACACGAACCGCTTCTTTTAACGCCAGGTAAAGCTCATCCACATTCTGCTGTCGGGCACCAACATCCTCCTTGGGATTCATACGCCGAAAAGTTCCATTAAAAGCAAACCCGTTACGTTTATCGCCCGTATCAAAAACAGTATCCGCCATACCTCCAGTACGCCGCACAATCGGCAATGTTCCAAAGCGCATAGCCTGCTGATGCCTGACCCCGCATGGCTCAAAATCAGATATGGCAAACATGGCATCGGAACCACCAAATGACAAACTACCAAAAGCGCGCACAAAGCCATGCAGCACAACAAGATTAACCCCGCGTTTACGTAATTTTTCATCCTGCGCTAACGCGATCAAACGCCGGGCTGATATTAAGTCATCTGTCTGTTTATCCGCAGGCCCGCCAACAACAATATCAACCGGCAATGCCTCCCGGCGGCCATCACGGATATCTTCAAGAATATCCGCCAGAATATCCAACTGCTTTTGCTGAACAATGCGCTGGATCGCCTCAATCAAAATATTCGGAGAATTCTCATTAAGATATCCGTATTTAACCAGATCTTTTTCCGGCGCCGGCTGATCTTTCCCCAACATATACTGCAAGAAACTCTTGTTGATCTTTTTAGCCATAACAGCATCCGAAAGAACGGGCTTATACTGTTGTTTGATATAAGGGTCTGTTTCAGGATTAGCGGTTTCCAAATCAATCCCGTTAACAATGCCCCCAAAGCGATCTCCGATATCCTGCAACAGTTTATCTGTTTCAAATTCTGTCTGACGAATATCCTTGGCATAAGTATTGCTAACCGTATTGACATACCGGCCTTTACCGCCGAATTTCTTGATAACCCCAGGTGGAACAGCCATAAAATTCATCTTGCCATCTTTAATGAGCAAGTTATCAATATCGCGAGTATCATTCAAACCAATTTCCTGAATAAGACGCCCAAGCGCATCAAGCCCTTTTGGCATAAAAGAAGGAAGAAAATAACTTAAAGACTCTCTCTTAAGCCTTTCGCCTTCGAAAGAATGCGCAAACTCACTTAATGCTAAATCACTCATGGTGTCAAAATCTTGAGGGAACATTGCAACAATATACTTGGGCATCGGCTGCTCAGTTAAATGTTGATTAATTAACCATCGAAAGAATGTAATGTCCTCATTTAGCCACTTAACAGCACCCTCTAAATTCTTGAATTTTAATTTCGGCTGTCCCATCGCTTTTAATAAAGGAATAATATCGTCCAAAGATGCCCATTCACTCTGAAGGAATTGAAATATTCCTAAATATTCCCCCTGATACCCAATATTATGGATCGTAAACACACTGCCCGTTTTTTCTAAAAAGCTTCCGGGAAGTTTCGTCATATATAAAGAAACAAGCGCCGCATGATGATCGCTGCTGACAATATGATCAGGAGCCTCTCCCAAAAACTTCAACAGCTCAAGAGATCCCTTGGAAAGAAGGATAGATTCATAAAATTCCTGTTTCTTCCCCAAATAAGGCTTATCAAAAAGATCCGGGGCATCAACCGCGTCAAGCATAATCACTTTAATACCGTCAATAACAACCTTCTTGGCCTTTAACGTCACCGGTGAACGATAATTGAAATATTCATGATACTCAAAACCAGGAACATCCTCGACAAGATATTTATCCTTGAAAGAATCCGCAAGGCCTTTGAAATACGGCAGGATCACGGTCACATCATTACCCTGCTTAACAAGACTTTTGGGCAAATCATACATCACGTCCCCTTGGCCGCCTTTCATGACCAAAGGCTTGAATTCCATCCCGACAAAGGCAATCTTGCCCTTAAAATGACGATCCACCCAAACACGCCCGTTGCCATAAGGAAGATCAGCCCACTCCACAGCACCGGTTAGAATATGACAAAACATAAACGTATATTCAAATGAACGCTCAACCTGAAACTTCGTTTGAAAAACAGCATTGCCGTTTTCAATGCCTGCAAAAGAAAGCTTCAAAGGATCTTCCTTCCAGGAACCGTCACGATTGGAATACAAGAAAACATCATAATTTTCACGCAGGTCAGGATTATCCATAATGGCACGTAACACCACCGAGGCGCCTTCAGCTGCACGCACAAACGTATTTTCTATATAACCTGAGGCTTGCGCGGCATCGCGCGAGAAATCCACCGCCGCCTCAAAAAAACCTGAAGAAGGGATTGCCGCCGTTTGTGCATTTTCAAGGATTTGGGATGTGCCGGATAAAGAAAACCCGCCCACCAGATATTTACGCAAGACAACATCATCACTGTCCGCATCTTTTTCTTCCCGCACCACATTAAACGCCCCGGCGTTGAACGCCCCGACGTAATTGCCGTAAATCTGTTCAACATCCCCCGGATTCTTGATCCGCACGCCATAAATTTTCTTTTGATCCAGGTACGCCTTGGACAAAGCGCCACCGGCAAAACGTTTCTTATACCAAACCGCCAGGATGAGTGAATGATAAATCTGACGCAAGGGCGCAAAATTAGCGCCCTCGTTAACTTCTTTTTCGAGGGCGGGGAGGATGATTTCGCGAAGGATATTCTTGGATATTTCACCCGAATCATTCATGGAATGTACGGACGAAGCTTCCTCGCCCAATATCGGGCGGAGTGACGCCATTTCGGGCACGCCATGGCGTGCCCCTACGGCATCATGATTCATCGCCACATAATCCGTATCCAACATCACCTTCAAACGTGCCTGGGTAATATAAGCCATCTGTTCAGGGCGGGTCACGGACCCGCCCCTACGCTCAAACACCTGCGCTTTTTGCGGCACGATCCATACCTTATTGATTGAATCAATCGGAATGTCGATGGTCCCAAACTTTTCCTGAACCTGGGCATATACATCCGCCCAAAACTTTTTGCCAACAGCATTCTCGGGTGACAAAAGCGTGGCGGTTATCTGCTTGAGCACGTAATCCTGATTAAGCAGATCACGGCCCATTTCGGTCTGGCTAAAAGCCTGAGGGACAATGCGGTTTTTCTCATAAGGCGAAAGGTTGACCCAAAAATCACTTTCAGGAATTGTTATTGCTGCCAGGAAATATTTAACCAATCGGCCAACTTCATCTGCAGAAGGCGCCATCTGACCAGCCGGGTCAACAATAAAATCCATATGCCAAGGATTTTCAGGATTGATCTTAATACCTTTAAGGACAGGAACAAAAGCCACTTCACCCGGCTTAACAAGCCACACAGGCGTCGGCTTTAAAATTTGGGCATGGCCAGGCAGGAGGCTGGAAAAAAGAAAAACAACAGCGACAAATGAGGCCGTAATTAACCTGATTGTATTATATGAATACACTTTTAACATTTCTACTGATCCTACGCCAACTGCTACAAATGTCAACAAACGCAACACTGCCCTGGAATCAATAATCTTTAAAGCCTTAGGTCGCCGACGCTACGGCATGTGCGAATAACGACATTGTCATTGCCGGCTTAATATCCAAAATCACTGGAACAAGGCCTTCAATATGAATATTCTCAAAATTCTGTTGGCCAACAGGCAAAAGAACACCATTCCCATTACGCTTGATCTGTAAATCCAAATTCGCTGCATTCATGTCAATACCACCTGGCACCATGGCTTTATCAGAAGAAAACGGCTTTTCCTTAATATAAAGCTCAGAATCCTCACTTTGATAGTATAACATTTTCCCTGAAGGAATACCGGTACCCCTAAACCACTCCATCACACCATCGATCTTTATTTTTGAAACATCCTCTGAATACGAATTGAATATTGTATAATTAATCCTAACATTAAAACCCGTGCCATACCCTTTAACTTTACTCAAAAAATCACTGATAACCGCTTCCATCTTTTCAGAATCACCACTACCCTCAACCCTGGCTTGAATTTTAGAAGGAACAACTTCAGTAACAAAAAAATACTTATAATTCTTATCCAAGAATCTTACTACAACCTGATCTTCTAGCACATTCCGACTCGATATAACCTGATCCACACGCCCCCACTTCCCGGTAGCGCGTACAGCCACAGGATCAAGGCGTTGAAAACCACTATCAGCAACTCCCTCATAATCCTTACTATTAAGCAAAACCTCCGACCTAAGAATGTCATCAATCTGAGGCTTGAGCTGTTTATTCAATTCATGTTCAAGCTGATCATTCAAAATATCCAGCTCTTTATGGATCGCCTGAAATTTCTCCAAAGCATCCGCAGCACTTGAGCGTGCCGACAACCCCATCACCAATGCGGTCAACCGAACCGGCCCCCTGAATTCCCTCAAAATATTGGGAACAGCCCACGCGGCAATTGCCCCATGCCCCGGGTCTTTCAATTCCTTCAAACGCGGATCCTCATGTTGAAATTCTGCAATCATTATCTTTAACTCATCCACAAAATCTGCGGCCGAACGTTCACTGGCACTGGAATATCCAGCAGCCAATACCGAAAGCCATCCCGAATAAAAGCGCCCAACCACCTCTACCCCTCGTCCAGCAATCGCCTTATCCAATTCATCTTCAATCTCCTGAGATTTGGATATCATCTTCTTGACACTTTCTCGCGCCCGCCATACAGTCTGATATTGCGTCTGCAACTGAAAGAATTGCGGATCCCGTTCAAACAACCTTATCAATGCAATCCGCTCTTTGGTCCGAAAGG
Organism: Candidatus Omnitrophota bacterium; assembly: GCA_043798045.1. GTDB lineage: Bacteria > Omnitrophota > Gorgyraeia > Zapsychrales > Fredricksoniimonadaceae > Fredricksoniimonas. The sequence continues at coordinate 6,595 of JAZDPD010000146.1, forward strand.
CCACTGCCGCGGCCGTCCGCTTAAAACTTTCATTCACCACATTAACAATACCCGGCCCCACCGCATACCCTACAATAAATAAAGCTGAACCTAACCCAAGAATTGAAATCCATTTCCTGACCGTATCACTCATCGCCAAATCAACTGAAAACAAATCAATCGTTTGAAACGCCCGCGCTTGGCGAATGAACGGACTTACGCCCTGAGGCAATTGCGCCGTATGATTAACAACAATCTTTTTCTGGTCATCTTCAGGCAAATTCCCAAGATCATATGCTGATGTATGATTGGAAACATCCGCTACTGTTCCCGGCTTGCCGTAACCCGCCTCATAAATAACAAGCTCCGGCCTCTTTCCATCTTCATTGACACGAAATAGCCCGTCTTTAATCTCTTGTGCCCTCGCTTGATCAAATACAATCTGACCATCCTGATAATCCGTAAATCGCTTCAAGTCATTCTTAATATCTTCCGATATCCCGGGCAACCCTTCTCGGGAAAAAGTATCCAAACGCAAAGGCGCCATGGTTGTATCCGAAGAATGACTGATGGCCCTGCCTTTGTAACTGATCTGAAACTGCAATGTCGGACTCCCATGAAACGCAGGGATAGATTTGATACGGAAAGCCTCCTCGCCTGCCCCAACAACTGTTGTTTCATTAAATTTCAAAGAAATAAGCTGAACATCATAAAAACTTTCTAACGGAGCATTCAAAATGATCTCTGCCTGTTCTTTGAAAAACTTATAAATACCCGGTTCAGCCAACATCTTAATTGACCGCCCACTGTGTTTAAGCCACGCAAAATACGACAGCATCCCCGCCACATGATCCTCGTGCATATGCGTCAAAACAACATAGCCCATATTGTCGGGAGAAATCTTTAATGCCGTCAACGACCCAACAACCGCAGGGCCAGCATCAACCAGAACACCTTTCTGTCCGACCCAAATCACTTGACTGCTTGCCAAACCATTAGAATCCATCGCACCACTTGTGCCTAGAAATGTTACTCCGAATTGAGGGATTTCCTTAAGTGGCTCAACCCCAGCTATGGCAACATTCATTTCCTGCCAGGGATTTCCGTCCAATACAGCTTCTTGATCACCATCAATCACCCGAACAGAACCATCTTTCTGATCAACAATCCCCACACCACCAACCTGCGCTTGACCTTGAGACATCACTTTAAAATCCACCATGGTCGTTGCATCCGAATGGCTTTCCAATATCTGTGCCGGGGAAATAATCTGCCATCGTCCATTAATCCTGACCCTGTCTGCTAAAACAATAGCCTCTCGCCTTAACTGATCAATAAACGCCTGGGAATACCCTGCCTCATTCGGCAGAAAATATGGATTTCCCAGATCAAGGTATTTAATAACCCTTTCTTTCTCTTGCTCATTCTTTACAACAACAACTGTCTTGCGTCCATGAAACGCATAGTTCGCGGCTATTGCAAAATAGGCCTGCATCAAATTACTGCCATCCTGCCCGACCCAATTTCCTGATGGCGGCGCCACAATAACCGCAGGAAAATCATCCTTCTCAGGAACAAGCGCCCTGTGGAGCATGGATATCCCCAAAGAAATCACACCCTGTGATGTTTTAACATAATTCCTGTTCGGGTTATGCAAAGCAATGTCAACTTCTCCTGCAGGATAATGATAATCCCGATCAACCCCTGCCACCATGGCCAAATCGGCAGGAGCAACCCGCACAAGTGTTGCCACAATGTCGGATTGCGCCGCATCATTAAACCCTTGTGGTGTTATAGCCTGAACATGTTGAATGTATCCAGGCTTATCAAACTCGACACCCGCGCTAACAGCTCCACCCGAAAAGTACTTCCGGGGAATCACCTCATGGGCATATTGATCCAGATCCTCTTTGATCAAGTTAAAAGCACCGGCCTTAAACGCCGTCACATACTGATCATAGATTCGCTGATTATTGACAGGATCTTGTTCAATCCCTTTAACCTTGGACTGATCAGCATACACCTTGGTCAATATCGATTCCTTTAGCGCACGCTTATACCATGCCGCCAACAGCATGCCGCTGTATACCTGACGCAGTTGGGCAAAATTCTTCCCCTTGTTAACTTCTATTTCAATTTCAGGAATAATGATTGCACGCAGAATGTTTTGAGCCAGTTCTTGGGTTGTTGCGTTGGTAACGCGGTCAGCGCTCCTGGGCGCTTTCGTATCCACCGATAACTCGCCTGGAAACGTGCCCGGGGATAATGCGGCATTATTCATGGCCTCATAATCTGTTGCCATCATCACTTTCAGATGATGCTCAAGGACATAAACCGTGTTATCCTTTTCATAAATCACGGCCTTGCTCGGAACAACCCAAACCTTATTAAACATATCTGTCGGGATATCAGTTGTTCCAAACCTCTTATAAGCAACCTCATAAACCTGATCCCAAAACCGTTTGCCGAACGCCGTATCAGGATTAATCAATGAAGAACTGATTTGCTTAAGAATATAATCTTGAGCCAAAAGATCCCGACCCATTTCTGTTTTGCCAAAAACATCGGGAATAATCCTGTCTTTTTCATATGGCGAAAGGTTAACCCACTGGTCCGTATCCGGCACCGCCAAAGCCGCCAGAAAGTATTTGATAAGCTTTGAATACTGCGCCTGCTTCGCTTCAGAAGTCAACAGTTCATCACTGCGTTTGATAATAAAATCAAATTTAAACGGATCATTGGGATAAACAACCATGCCCTGAAGCTGGGCAGGGGTGAAGGCAGGGCTTTGGAGTACCATTGTGCCGGGTGCCGGTAAATTCAGCACCTGCGCCATACTTCTAGAAGGAAGAATACAGTTGCTGACAAATGCCAACAACACAAACCACAATGCGATCTTTTTCATGCGTAAAGACTCCATTATCAAGATAAATTCATCAACTATTTAGTAAGTATGACATATAAATATATACGGAAACAACTTTGAAAGGCAGCGCTATGATTTACTCGCAAGGCCTAAAAACATTGACACCGATGTGGCCATCGGATGGATATCAAGGATAACCGGCGTCAACCCTGAGGCATGTTGAAGTTGCTCAATCATGGCGGGATCAAACTTAAACTGAGCGCCATCACCTAAACCTTGAATTTTCATATTAATTTTATTGCGCGTCAAATCAATACCGCCCTTATCTGAAGAATCAATTTTCTGAGCAAAGTCATAAGCTTGGATCACTTTCGCATTACGTAAAACATCATTGACGTGCTCCACCAAAAACAATCGATCAACTGACACATTTCCGAAATTAAACGTTTCAAATTCTTTGACCGCATGGATCCATTCGCTTCGTTCCAGCGCTGTCAATGGCGCCAAAACATTAGCTATAGCAAAATGCACCATAGGGGAATTCTGCTCTTGACCCGTTATCTTTGTTCTGAAGTCGATCATTATATTAGCTTTATCGTACCCTGCCACACTGACTCTTCCGTTAAATGGATTGATAAACACACCATAAAAGATGCAAGGCAAATTCAAATGACTCAAGCCCTGAGCAATCAATGACACAGCATTATTTCCAAGCCCTGCAACCATTTTTGAATTCAATACCGTCTGGTGCAGGCCAAAGGGCCCCTGATCAATATTCAACAACACTTTTCCATTTCTAAATGCCTTGGTTTCACGCAAACGATCCGAAAACCGCTGCAAATTTTTTCTAAGTTCAACATCACTCTCTGAAGGAGCAAAGACCAGCGACCTCAAGGAATGATCCAACTCTCTTGTGATAGGCCTTAGGCTCATCTTGGCTAACGACTTTTCATCATAAGCAAACGACCAACCTTGAAGTGCCAGCTTCTGATAAAACGTATGACGATGAGAATCCAGCACCACACCAGCGTTCTCAGAAATCGAAACCTCCTCACCCAATAACTGCCGAACACTTTTATAAGCAAGAGTTCCAACCAGACCTCTAAAAAGAAGCTGACGCCTTTGATCCTTTGGCAATGAATAGTACTCAAGCAACTCCTTAGGATCAACCTCCACAATGCCCGACACTTCTGAATTAAATTTCCGCTCACCCCCTGCCTTAAACTCTTCCCAGGACATAAAGATATCACCCACACCCTTCCTCCAGCGCTGCTCCACCTCAGGTGTTAGTCGAGCGTAAAACACATCAAATATTTCTGTTGCCGGCTTATCTGGCCACGGGATCACATAGGTTCCCTGCTGATCAAAGCCTTCTTTTTCCAAAACAACGCGATTAAAATCTGCCTTGTCCGCAACAACTTCAAAATTAAAACGAAAAACCCCGGAAGGATCCACAACAGGCTTAAGATCATCAATCTTTAAAGGCAAATGCAATTCCTCCTCAGCCTCTCTCACTGCCGCTTGCGCGCCACTTTGACCGATTTCAACATCGCCCCCGACGGAAAGATCAACGGTCTTTTCTGCCTTCCTTACCTGCAAAAGCAATTTTCCTGTGGAACTGAACAAAAACACCACACTTGCTTTCTTCCACGTATTTTCTCTCTTGGGCACATGATAACCAATTACTTTCCCTGTTGGCGTCCCATCGGCAAGATAGGTGGGAAGATACGATGTCCATGCAGGTTTTGTATAATCAAGTTTAAATGCTTTTGCCTCGGACAACGCACCAATCAGTTCAAAAAACTGATCACTCGACAAATCAAGCTTATTGCCGAAACTAACAAGATCACTGATCAAATGCTCATTCTTGCTTAACATATATTTAATGGTTTTATTCACCCTGCCCTGATTCGTCTTAACATCTTGAAGAATTTGATTTAATTTGATCGTTAAATGCAATACACCGGTTTGAGGATCAACAAAGGTTTTAAAAAGATCACCTTTACTCATCAACTGCTTATACATGGCCGCAACATACATGTTCCGAATAACCCCCTCAGGCCCGGCAAAGGGCAGTCCCATAAAATCTACATCCGTATCCAGGATCACTTCCGTAATATCTGGATTCAACTTTTTGGCATCAGCAATCTCGTCAGATATTCTGGCAAGCAACAAAGGATAAGCGTCGCCGGGTAGATTAGAAAATCGTGTAAAAATATCAAAGACGTACACCCTGGCTTGCGATAAGTTCTCATAAAAATCACTCTGCCACTGACCATCTCGCCCCTGAATAAAGCCGAGCACGCGCTGACGCCGTTGATCTTGAATTTCCTGTTTAACAGGAAAAGGACTAAACGCCATACCAATGCGGTGATCCACAAAAGTCCGATCTTCAAGCAAGGCCGTATTAACCAACTCAAACTTCTTACGAAAACCATTTATCAGTTCAATCGTGGCGATATTTCGCCCATCATCTCTTCCAATCATGTCAATGATCGAAAAAATGAAGAGCATGTTCTTAAGTTCTGCATCCAACTTTGATATCTCTTTCGGGAAGAAATCCGAACCAACATTTTGAATAGCGCCGTGCAGATACACCATGCGCTGAAGATATTGAATTTCTTTTTCTGTTAAATCGGTCTTTTGACGTAACAAATCAGGTATTCTTGTCTCACCCGTCTGGTTATGAATCCAGTCCCGCTGGCCCTTCATCGACCCTAAATCATGAACCATGGGCAATATCGACATCATTTTCAGATTTACGTCATTTGTATAAGAAAAGTCTTTCTTAACTCCATCAAGGAATGTCGAATACATCGGCAATGTCATTTTCTCTTTTTCTTCTGGGCTCAAGGCCAAGGCGTCATACAATGGCTCATAGACACCCTCAAGCAACCTGTAATATGTTTCAACCACATTAACCACATGCCGCCTCTTGCGTGGATGGATTAAAGGAAGCCTTTCCGATAAAACCTTAAGGTAAGCTGCCTCTTTGGGATGCGCATTAATCATTTTAAGCAATCTTTCCCGACCTTGCTCAATAACCTCTATTTCCTGCAAATAGACGATGGCATCTTTAATCTTATCCATATCTTTGGCAAAACCCCTGTTGTCTGCTGTTGGAAGATACATGTCCAAAAAAGCCGCAAAAATAAGGCGCTTAAAGTCATCAAGGGCCAGATCATGATGCCTTCTGAAAGCTTCGAAATATTCAAACAACAAACCCATCTCTTTAGCATGAATATACGATTGAATTTCATTATCAAAATACGGATCCTTCACGCCAAGGCTCTCAGCGTCTTTAGAGCTGTAGACAAACGGAATCATGTGCAACTTAATGATCTTTCGCAATGATTCAGCCTGAGGATACGCTTGCATAAAAACTTCATTCTGCACTAAATCAAGCGATTTCTCAGAATGCCCGGGGTAACCAATCTTGCCATCAATTCCAGGCTTACGCGTTTCAGCTTTGCCCAGATCATGCAACAAAATATGCCACTCATAAAAATCCCTGTTTTCATGAATAAAATTGATATCCTCAGCTCGTAAAATATCTTTGGGACGATACCCCGGAATAATATCACCTACATCCTCAACCGCCTCTAGCCCTTTAAGCATGGCTTGCAGATGATGCTTAAGCGTTGGTCTTTCTATATGAAACTCATCGCCCTGGGGCTCATTGTACGCTGACTGATACTTTTCAAGACCCTTAGCGCGAATCAACTGATCAATACCCGTCAAATCGGTTACGGGTGGGGTTAAACTAAGCACATTCAATGAGGCGTTGACCTTATCCCTTCCTTCAACAAGGGGCATTTTTTCACCATAGCGCCCAAATTGAACCACACTAGGATCAAGACCATTGTCCAATGCCAGAACAGCCTGCGGTTTCCAACCAAACATCTTTTCAACCTGCTTTGAAATCCATTCACCCGCCGTCCAGTAATCAGCTCCAACACGTCCGCTCAACCCATCGATTACAACAGATCCTAATTCATTATTTGGCCCAACAGCCAGAACATTGACCGGATATTTTGACGGCAAAAGCACAATCACCAACTGTTTCGAAACTGAGGAATACCAATACTGCCCCGGCACAAGCACATCTTCACGGCGCCCCACCTTGCTATAACCCACACCTTCCAACAAAGCCACATCCGGCTCATTCTTCACATCTATTTCAATGGGCATATTCTTAAATGCAGACAAATATTTCTTTTCATCGCCTGCAACATCACCATAAAAAACAAAACCATTTGGGAACCTAAAAAGATGGCGCAGATCAGCTGATCTGATATAACTTTCCTTCAACAATTGATGAGCAGGCTCACCTTGCCAGAATAGCGGCGTGGCTGACAAAACAAAATCAATCAGCTTTGGGTCAAGCTCATGACCAGCGTTCTCGTAAACTTTAAACCGGCCCCCATCCCATTTAATTTCAACACGCATGAGGCTTCGATGTCCGTCAGCATATTGAACAAGCACACGAAAAGGCCTGTTCAATCCTTGATCTGCGGCCCCGCGCATTTCCCAGAGGTCTCCCTTTGACAAAAGCGTAAAATTCCCTGGTTGATCCCCCTGATTACCGGCGGATATCTGCAACAAAGCCCCGGGCACTTTCATCTGATCAAACGTTTTACCCAGATCCCGTAATTTTGCTGTTTCCGTCGTACCAAAGCCCAGCACACGGTCATAATGATCCTGGCCTTCTTTATCAGTAATGATAATCGGAATCTCAAATTTGGATGTAGAACGGTCATACAGCCCCTGGCGTATCATTTGAATTTCTTCCGACTTAACTTTCATTAACTCCCCGGAAGATGTGCCAATCGGAGGGAGTCTTTTCAATTCTTCTTCTGTAAATGGCCGGGCAATTTTTCTTTCAAGGCCATTAAATTTGAGTTTTGTATCGCGGCCAATATTGACAAAAACCGTCCGCGCCTTTTTTGCCTTCGACTGAGAATCAACAACAGCGTCGGAGTAAACAATATCCTGAACAACCTTCATGGACTGATCATTTTGACCAGCCCCTTCCCCTTGTTCAAGAATCATCTGATCAACAACATTTAACTTCGATTCAATGATCATCGCACGATCTGAAATTCCCTGCGGCAATGGGGCCCTGTCATTCGTTATTTTCAGGACTTTCCTGGTCTGATACAACGCCGCCCCACCTGAAAAATACTTCCTTGTTACTGTCTGCTGTGTATTCGGGTCCAAGTCCTCTTTAATGTAATTGTAAGCACCCTTTTTAAAGGCTTCGACATACTTGGCCCATATCTTGTCTTTAGCAGCTTTATCAGCAATATCAACGCCGGCGACCTTATCCTGATCAACATAGAAATTCCTTAAGGGCGATTCATGAATCGCCCCTACAATCTTGTCTTTAAACCATAGCGCCAAAATGAGGGAATGATAAACCTGGCGCAATTGGGTAAAACTTTGGCCCTCGTTCACCTCTTTTTCGAGGGCGGGGATGATGATTTGGCGAAGGATATTCTTGGATATTTCACCCGAATCATTCATGGAATGTACGGGCGAGGTTTCCTCGCCCAATATTGGGCGGTGTGACGCCATTTCGGGCACGCCATGGCGTGCCCCTACGGCATCATGATTCATCGCCACATAATCCGTATCCAACATGACCTTTAATTTGGCTTGGGTCACATAAACCGCATTGCCATGCTCAAACACCTCGGCCTTATCAGGCATGATCCAAACTTTATTGAAGGTGTCGACAGGGATATCCGTTGTACCAAATTTGGCTTGCGCTTGTTCATACACCTTAGCCCAGAATTCTTTACCCAAGCCATTCTCCGGATAGAGCAATGACGCTGTAAGCTGCTTTAATAAATAGTCTTGGGCTAATAGATCGCGACCCATTTCGGTCACGCCAAAGGCATCGGGGACGATGCGGTCTTTTTCATATGGAGAAAGATTTACCCAGAGGTCTTTTTCAGGAACAGTGATCGAGGCGAGGAAATATTTGATTAGACGCTGGGCGTCTTTCTGGTACGGCATACGGTTGACGACCTGGGCCGCTTTCATATCAAACCCTTGTTCGTTTGGCAACGTGCTTGGGGACACAGAGCCCCGTTGATGATCTTGTAGCGGGGCACTATGTCCCCAGGTTGGCAACGGTTTATTGGCACCACCTTTATCAAGAATAAAATCCAATCTGAATGGATTATCAGGATAAATCCTGACACCCTTTAAAAGCGGCGGGGTAAATGCAGCGGTTAAACCAATTCGCTCGCCTGGTGGTAAAAGGCGCAGAAATTCTTGCCCGTAAACATGAGATACTGGCGCAACAGCGCTTGTCAGCAAGAATGCTGACAGGGCAAAACAGGCCGTTATTTTCTTAATTATCGAAGACTTCATAATATAAAGATAAACTATTATTACTTAAAGTGCCAAAAATCCACTGTGTGTACCAATAAAAAACCCTACTGAGCAAGCAGGGCTTTGAAACATCGATCGAAAAACTTACTGAACGCCCCCGGAACCGGATGCAGTTTGAAATAATGGCATAATATCATTAATGGGTGAAATGCCCATCAATACTGGCACAAATCCATTAAAACCCTGATCCAACAAATATTGCGACATCTTAATGTCCGCCTTCTCACCTATCAAGCCAGTAGATTTCAGATTAATGTTACTGATATCAATACCGCCAAGATCAGAAGACATGGCATCATCCGATATAACCCGTCCATTTCCATTAATCGAAAGCGACATTTTTAAAGACTTTAAAACCCGGCGATCTTTCACATCCACATCCGCCAACACCAATGAATCAATCAAAAAGATTTGTGGTCGTTGAAACGCAATATCCTCTCGAATTTCATGGAAACGCTGTCTTAAACGAACTAAATCATCTTGACTAATAGAGCGATCTTTCAAAACACCTATCGTCGAATGATATATCTCCGGGACACCCGCGTTAAAACTCTCAAAACCTGGTTGGACTTCTTTAAATGCCTCCTCCCTTATCTTGTCCTCCTCTTGAAATGAAAGTGATCTCGTACTTTGTTTTATCCTTTCATTCGCAATTGGATTTGAAATCATCTCAATAGATCGCCTCTCCAAACTTCTAATATCTTTCTTAATAACTCGCCTTAACGCATCAATTTTAGGAGACATTATCTCATATTCAAGGACAATAAAACCATCCTTCATCAAACGAGGTCCTATCAATTTAACAACAAAAGGGTCCATGCTAACAGCATTCTCAGACACCAGGCGCTTCACTTCATCAAAATCAGAACGTAAAGCCCCTTTACTTCTTTCATAAAAAGCAAGCTGTATAAACGCGTCAGAAGCGTGAATGAATATATTCTCCGTCAACCCGCTCTGATTGCCAGAAGAAAGCTCCTTTTTCGCAATGCTTATCGTCTGCTCAACTACAGCGTTAATCCCTTCACTTGCTTGCGTTGGAAAAAATACAGCCAACTCTTCTCCTTTAAGCTGCCTATTGTGTTCAATCCCCTTTTGAAAAACACTAAAAAAAGCCCCTCCTTCATTATTCACCACCTTATCCAAGGCCTGCTCAGACTCTCTAAAGACGTTAAAAGCCCGCTCCTTATCCTTCGTAAACTGCAAACTATTAAACACCTCCATCTGATCCAACAAGACCTTCGTATCAGCCACGCGCTGCCTGATTCTGGTGATTTCAGACAAATACCAATCCTGTAATCGCTTCAAACGTGTCTTCTTTCTTTGTTCATTAATCATGCCCATGACCTGATACATAGCCACCAGATACCTGTGATACGGCACTGACAACAAATGAGCCAGCTCCCGGGAATCCTCATACTCTTCAGCAAATTTACCCCAAACACGCCACATATAATTATCAGCCTCCCGAACGCGATCCCTCCAATGCACCGACTTTTTAATAACATCATTTCCACCAGTTTTAAAGATCTCTATCAACTCCTCGATCCCATACAAGAACACTTCGTCGGGTGATTTGAAAAACGGCATCTGTTCTGCCGCTTTTAACATGGCTTTAGCTAACGGGCGCTGCGCTCGGATAGCATAGTGATGGCCATCTTCACGCAACGTTCTCTCTACCTTATCGAGCTGCATGGCCATCAAAAGCTGGGGATATTCTTTGATCCGATGCAAATATTCTTTATCTTTTTTCATCTGCTCCTGAATAACCTTAACAATCTTATTAAACTCATCTTGCATATGACTATCGATTACTTCTGGATCAATATTATTCATAAGCCAAATAGAATGCCTCTCTGTACGATTCTGTTCGGCCGACACCTCCTGTTCCACCAACCTTGAGCGCACATAAGAGCTGACAAAATAATATAAATCAGGATGTTTTGACTTTAGCACTTCCATGGTGGTATCTAATGAAACCTTTCTTAAGCGAAACGCCATCCTCACCGAGGATGCAATCAAAGCCACTTCATTCTCCCGGTCCTTTGTACTCTTAAGAACCTTTAGATTATTATAAAGGATTTGATAGTATTCATCTGTCTCGTCAATAAGTTCAATGTTCTCCTGGCCTCTTTTATAAATATTTGACCATGAAGCTATTCGTTGATGCAGCAATGGATCAACATTCTTAATAAAATCAGCAAACACTTGCACACTTGAAGCGTCCTGCAGCGTTCTTAAATCAGGATTCCTGCGTAAACGCTCCAAAACAATCTCAACTTCCATATCCCTTTCTTTGGAAAGATTGACCAAATACTTATCATCAAGTGAACCAACGGCCGCATTCTGATACTTCGGATAAAACAGATAATCCATATAAGCCGACTGCCGTATTATAAATAATTCATAATCTACCGCCCCCAGCCAATAAGCAACATGCATCCATTTAAATCCTTCGACCAACTCGTCCATGACCTGTTCAATATTTTCTGCATCAATAGTTTTTAAGTCTTGGAAATATTTTACAAATCGATCCAACCCCACCATTCGATCATTATACAAATCCCACATATCCTGAATGCTTAAGTCCTTTAACCCCGCCAAGAAATAATAAATTGTCGTCGTGTCATCATCGACGATTTGATTGAACAAACCTTCATCCCTAATAACCCGTTTTTGTGTTTTAAGCTCAAACGGACGGCGGTCTTTATATTTTTCATTTAAATACTTCGTCAGTCTGTCCCATGTAACATAATAATAGTCAATCTGAAAAGTAGTATAATGCGCTGATCTACGACGTAGATTACCATCAAAATATTGTTTAAAGACAGCCGGCCATTCTTGCATCGAACTTACAAAGGGCCGCTTTAATTCATGAGCTTTTTGCTGCGCCCTGAGCGCCTCAACATCCTCACGATTCACCCAAACATTTTTCTCAATCTCAATCGTCTTGGTCCTAACTTCACCAATATATATTTTTTGATGATAGGCATCAAACGTCACAACCTCCCCGTTATGCGAATTTAAAAGCTGGATGGCATCAGAAGCCCCAACAACACACGGGATCCTGTTTTCCCGGGAATTATTTGTCGCATGGGCTACCTCCATCCCCTGCTGCGTAATAACACCTCCAAAATGATGAAAAACCTCATTCCACTGATTATTTGTGTTACCAGTAACTATGATCTTTTTGAATGATTCTTCTGATGAAGGAATCTTATCCGTCACTAAAAGCGGTGCAACTACAACCCCCACCTGAGCCGTAACGCCATCAAGGGACACCTTGATAACATTCACGGGAAGGGCATCTTCATCCACCACTTCAACAGAAACCTTTTCCTTACTATCAGAATCCACATTCAACGGCCTGGTCTGAACAATATAAATATCACCATTTTTATCTTGCGCATACTCAAGATCGATTTGATCTGCCCAGCCTTTCTTTTTATATACTCGATGTATTTGTTCCACTTGCTGAGCAAGCCTTAAAACATCCGTCTCTATTAAAGATGGCAAGGCGTTTTTCTTGGCCAGATCATCGTAAACATCATCATGGATGGCCGAAACATCATCTAAATTGATCTTCCTTGTTTGCAACCCGGCATCAGCCACAACAAAAACATTCTTCGGGCCAATACTTTTCTCAAGGATATCAAATTCATCTCTTGGCGACAAACCAACAATCCATTTATCTTGTCTTTTACCCTCACCCTGAACAACCGACTCTCCCAACCCCCAGTTTCCCACTATTTTGTATACTGTCCGGAAACTGGAGACATCATACGTGTTTATCACACCTGCGGCCTTAGCATCTATAAATTGTTGCAAGACTACCGGCATCCTGACATCATCTGCTTTATTACGCCTTTTAATCAAAGCAGCCATAAATCCGTCAGAATACAAACTGGCCCAAACATCTTTAATATGTGTGTAAACATCTTCAATTTTAGTTACATTAACAAAACTTTCACCTAACCCAGAAGCTGAAAACCCTTCAATATCCTCAGCATTCGCCGAACTGCGCACAGCAATATTACCGCCTAATTTATAAAACACCATACGCACTTGCGCCTTCATTACATCAGGAAGTTCTATATATCTAATCTTATCGCGAATTAACTTAAGAATACCCCTGATTTCGTTCTGATCTTTTACATTTGCTTTAACGAACTGATCTTTCTTGTATTTTAATGCGGCCTTCTCTTCTGGCTTTTTACCTCCCAGCTTTAAGATAGCACTCTCGACTTTCTCAAGATTTTCCGTCCTTTCCCAAACATTTTTAACAAACGGATTCAGTTGATGAATCAATGCCGAAATCTCTTTATTTCTCAAAACCAAATCTTCAAACGCCTCTCGGGATACTGCTGACGTTTTCGGGATCTTTAAACCTTCAATCTTTCTCGCAAGCAATTGCAATCTTTTCAAATTGGCCCCTTTCGCACCAACGATCGTCGTATCCCCCAACAAACGACTATTAACAGGAACGACATATTGTCCGGCCATAGCCATATCACGCCACAAATCACTATCCTGTAAATACGGCAGCATCAAATCCAAAGCAAACGCTGAAGGACTCTCTTCAAAAGACGCCAACATGTTCTCAATCGATGAAAAAATCATGCTGTCAGAATCCCACGCAACCAAATCTTTCTCTAATTCTCCTAATTGTTCAGCCGCATACCCACCTTTATTCATGCGGCTTAAAGCCTGATATCTCTTCTTTGTGTTCTCATCTGATTGCTTAAGCAATGCCGCTTTCTCATCATGATTAAAACGGTAAATCGCCAAACGCGCTGTCATTCTTTCATTCACAGGATACATATACGGAACCTTGGATAAATCCTGAACAAGCGCCGCAACAGCCTTAACTTTATCCAACAAAACATTCGGCTTAAGTGAATACACAATGGCGGAACGCCTCAACGGATCATATTCAACCGACACCCCATTAACAGGATCATGATGTTCAGCCGAGATTTTCTCGACAGCTGATTTTAAATCTTCATTTTCCTGATCCGTCAATGCATACAGATCCAAAGCCACCAGATTATCCGTATATTCCTGATCTTTTATCGTTAACCGAGACATATCCACATCCAGGCCCAATTCATCCTTGATCGCCCTGGCAACAGATGCCGGCCCTTCACTTTTTGAAACATTAACAGCAATGGCCTGCTTATCCGCAAACAAGCGTTTATACGGCCCCCGCTGCTGCAGCAACACTTCCCTGCCTTCTTCATCAATCAACATCACCTGCGTCGGGCGACGCTCGCCGCCTTCAATAAAAAGAAACTTGCTCGCTTTAACCGCCTTCACCATCACTTTGGCAAGATAATAAAGGCTCAACACCGGGCTATCTTGCGTCACGCCATAATCAGCCATATACGTCGTTAGATCTTTCAGCACTTGATTCACATTATCTTGCTGACTTTGATAATCCCCTCGGGCAAAAGAACTTCTAATACTGACGAGCTTCTCAACAGCACTATTAATATGCGGATTCTCAAGCTCCACCCGTTGTGATGCATCATTTTGATCAAGTGGCAATTGCTCAATCTTTGAATAACTGCGGCTTTTTCCTATACCCTGAATTACAGCAATCTGTCGAACCTTGATATCTATCGGAACCATATTTGCGCGGTAGCGCTCTAAATATTCAAACAAAGCCTTCATGTGTTCCTGTGAAACCCCGGTATCTGTCACCAAAGAAACGGTGCTATGAAAAATATCGGGCACACGTATTTCGACGCTTTCCGAAGAAATCCCCATCGCCTTACGCTGGTCTTGCCGTTGCTGTGCTCTTTTGCGTAAATAAAGGAATTTTGGATCAGTGATTTCAAATTCCATGATAACAGCACCATCCGGCATTAAACGAGGCCCCAGCAGGCGAATATCAAACGCACCAAAACTTTGGCCAATATCTTTTGAAACCTCATCAACAACTTCCTGGAAAGATGGAAATGGTGTTGGCCCGACCTGAAATCCTTCAGGCGCAATTGTTAAATGGATCTTATCCAGCGCCACATTCATGATGGAACTATTTTGACCCAGAACCCCCCTGACCCCTTCCTGAACATCCGCATAAAACCACTTCACCCTTTGCATGTCCGCCAAAGAAACAGCCTGAAACACGCCATCCTTTCCGGCACCCGCAATCTTTCTTTCCTTAAAACGATCCGCATCCGTTACCCTAGGATCAAACAATTCCTGCGCCTCGCGGCTTAGCCGCTCCATTTTCGCGTTGGCAGCCTCCTGATAATCCAAGGCTTCTTGCTGTGCAGCCGTCATCATAGAATGATCCGCTTTCTTAAATATAGGATCGACCCTAAACTTCAAATTAAATTTCTGATCAACATCGCGGGCTATCGATGACAAATCAGTAACATGCACAAGCTGTATCTGACTGAAAACTTCTCCACCGGAGAAATAATGACGGGTAGACACCATTTCGGGCATGCCATGGTGTGCCCCTACATCTTCTTTTATGTAATTGAAGACACCCTGCTTATACGCCGCAACATAACGCTGATAAATTTCATCCTTTATCTGTTTCTCATCAGATAAAACACCAGCCACCTTGTTTTGGCCAACATAGGATGTCCCCATAAATGTGCTCTTGATTAATTCTCGATACCATTTAGCCAAAATAGCCGCATGATACACTTGACGGATGGCAGCGAAATTCTCACCCTCATTCACTTCTTTTTCAAGGGCGGGGAGGATGATTTCACGAAGGATATTCTTGGATATTTCACCCGAATCATTCATGGAATGTACGGGCGAAGCTTCCTCGCCCAATATTGGGCGGAGTGACGCCATTTCGGGCACGCCATGGCGTGCCCCTACGACATCATGATTCATCGCCACATAATCCGTATCCAACATAACCTTCAAACGCGCTTGGGTTACATAAACCGCATTGCCTTTTTCAAACACCTCCGCCTTATCCGGCATGATCCAAACTTTATTGAATGTATCGACGGGAATATCGGTGGTGCCAAATTTAGCCTGGGATTGTTCATACACCTTGGCCCAGAATTCTTTGCCTAAACCTTTTTCCGGATTAATCAATGAGGCAGTAATTTGTTTTAACAGATAATCCTGCGCCAGCATATCGCGGCCCAAAAGAGTCTGACTCAAATCATTTTCCATCACCCGGTCTTTTTCATACGGGGAAAGGTTGACCCACAGTTGCGCCTCAGGAACCGTAATAGCGGCCAGAAAATACTTAACAGAACGAACTCCATCATTTTTAATAACCACAGGGTCATTCCCAAGACTGCCAGCATTCACAATAAAATCAAAATCAAACGGTTTGTCGGGATGAATCACCATGCCTTTGACCAAAACGGGCGTAAACGATGAAGAAACTCCCACCATCGTACCCGGCTCAGGTAATTGAGACACAAAAAGACTCTGCGCATAAGACATCTCGGGCGTTAACACCATTAACATCGATAAAACAACAGCCAGAAATCTAGATATATACATAATGCTTACTCCTATTATTTAATGCTCACTCTAATCCCAACACAGTCGACAACGCCTTGATTGGCGCAATATTAATAATGACTGGCGTGAAGCCATTAAAGCCATTCTTAATCACATCACGCACCGCGTCATCATTAAACTCGATCTTGACTGTGCCGGTTTTGCTAACATTAATATTCTGAATGTCGATACCACCGTTTTGGGCACGATCAATTATGTACGTCCCATCCAGAATTTTTTCAATGTCGGTATACGCATCCTTGGCATGATCCGGTTTAAGGCCAGGAACAACAACTAATCCGAAAAGTATTGATTCATACCAATCCTTGATTGCTTTCAAAAGCACTTTAAGCCCACCTTTAACAACCTCATCTTGACCTGGATTATAAAGTTCTTTATTGATTATGCGTAACGTAACAGTATCTTTCGCCTTTAAATCCTCCACAATAAATCCGCGTAGTAATCTGCCGATGGAACGAACGTGCATCATCATTGGCGGCTCTTCAATAATACGCAGCTCATCTGGATTCCAAACCCCTAACATTTCAATGGCATTCTCGACTAATGCCTCTTTCACGCCCAATGAAGCATTCCTGTACCGCTCAACATACCTGGCTATGAATTGATTTGAACTCTTGAGAATATCCCAATATTTATACCCCGCGAAGATAATACCCGCCGCTGGTAACGCGATAATGGCGGCAACAACAAGATCAGTCGGGAGCATGGCAAAATCAGGCTGCATCGAATTTTGTGTTGCCAAAAGCACCGGCTCGGCGTTTGCCAAAGCTTTAGACGACCTCCAATTGATATACCCTGAATCCACTTCCTCAAGCGAACGGTCCCCCAATAAAATCCTTAGGGCCCCTGATTGGGCCCTATGGCCAAAAGCAATAACCGTGCCCCCTTTAAAACGCGCATTCACCGCGTCAAGCCACCTCTTGCTCCGTATTAAAACATCAATATAACTTTCTCCGCCTAAAGGCCGGATCACTGCATTTAAACCATAGCGGTATTGTTGGGCGTAAGGATCATTCAAAACACCAACAACCACATTTTCATGATTACCAAAATTTATTTCCTGAATTCCCTGTCGAAGAACTGGTTCATCCACCACAAGCACCTTGCCGCCCGCCTTACGATACATTTCAAGAAAAACGTCAGATGTTTCCTCTGCACGTCCCGCTGGACTTCTTATCACAACAATCTCTTCACCTGAAACAATCTTGTCTCTTAAGGCCTCAACTATTTTTAAAGCCGCAGCACGCGCCTGTTCTTTCCCTCTTGGATTAAGCTGATTGATGGCTTCATCAGAAACACCCTGGAAAACATTCATCACATTTCCAAAAGTCTCGCCGTGACGCACATACCACAACGTAAAATCAGGAACAAATGCAACGCCATCACCATGCTTAATACGCCCCGTATTTTTATTGTACAAAATCTTACCGTCAAGCTCCGGGATCGGGCTCACATCCTGATCATTCAACACATCAAACAACACCTGCGTTTCATAAACCGGGCCAAAACCTTTTGAAATATCTTTCGGATCAGAAATGTGAATCTTGGTATGCACCTTATCCTCATCCGACGCACCAAGCATATCCCTCAACTCTTTGGCAAGCGCCCTAAACTGCACCGCCGACTGATTATTTGTTCCCTGAATAAACAAAAATACCACCGGGCCCTGCGTCATATAGGGCACGAGATCGCGCTCAACAAATTCTTTGCCATCGTGCATACGATAGAATTTCCGCGCCTGATCAGGAGTGAGCATAATCGGCTCACTGGCTTTAACAATTTTATAGCCAGCCGCCTCTATGCGAGGAGCGATCAAACTCAAACCAGAGATAAAGCCATCTCCTTTTTTCAAATTAACAGCGTCGGGCTTGATAATTGCGATTGTGTTAAATCCATCGCGGACACCGTTTAAAAAATCTAATCGCTCTTTCATTGAAAAAACCGCCATCGCCTCGTCGGCGACATTCGCAGACAAAGCTGAATCAACTAGCGCAACCCTATTCATCATCAATATGTCAATTTGATTGACGGCTTCATGTGCCATATAAGGAGTAATCGCTACAGAAAATTCCTTTTCATTCGCAAGCTTCATTAAAGAATCTTTTGCTATGTTTAAGATTTCATGCAAACGATCTATTTCTTTAACAGAAGTCTCGGGATGATGAATGATGCTCGAAATAACATCAAATGATGTTGTCTGATGCGATGCGATATCCTGCTTGATAAATCGATCCAGCGTTAATCTCAAGGTGCTTTTCTTTCCAAACCATGAATACGATTTAACATTCCCCATACCAACATCATAAAATCCCATCAATCCAGACAGCACATTCGAAATAAGATTTCTTCGCCCCATAACGTCGGATCGGCGATACAAATCATCATTACTTTCGACTGATTCTCTAACATCCCTAAATTCAAGGAATAATAACAACGCTCCCAAAAATGAACCCAAAAATACATAACTGCCTTGCATCAAAACCAGCATCGACGCATCAGGCGGAGTGATCACATTGTCAGATAAGGCCAATGAAACCCGCTGTACCCCAAACAGTGCCTCATGAGAGTAATTGCCACCCATCGCCATATCAACTTTAAACATAGAGCCAATAGATGGGCGAACGGACATGGCATTATAAGTTTTCATTAAAGGAACATTCTTCATGGCGAAACCGGAAATACCGCCGGAGAAATATTGGCGGGGCTCACCTTGGTGCGGCAAACGGTTGGCGTCCTGGGTCGCTTTCGAATCCAGCGCAACATTGCTTGGCAACGTGCTTGGGGACACAGAGCCCCGTTGATCATTTTGTATCGGGGCACTATGTCCCCGGGTTGGCAATGGTTGTTGATCATCATCCTTAATATAATTAAAAACGCCCTTTTTATACGCGGCGATGTAACGCTGGTAAATCTCTTCCTTTAATGTCTTTTGATCGGTTGTTACACCACCAACCTTATTGGTGCCGACGTAGGCATTGGCGAGCAATGTTTTTTGGATTTTCTCGCGGTACCATTTGGCCAAAATAGCGGCGTGGAAAACTTGTCGGATGGCGGCGAAGTTTTTGCCTTCGTTGACTTCTTTTTCGAGGGCGGGGAGGATGATTTCTCGGAGGATATTTTTGGATATTTCATCCGAATCATCCAAGACGGGCACGCCATGGCGTGCCCTTACGTTTGCCTCATTGGCCGCAACATAATCAGAATCGAGCATCACCTTTAAACGGGCTTGTGTGACATAAACCGCATTGCCTTTTTCAAACACTTCCGCCTTATCCGGCATGATCCATACTTTATTGAAAGTATCAACAGGGATATCCGTGGTGCCGAATTTGGCCAGCGCCTGTTCATAAACCTTGGCCCATAATTCTTTGCCCAATCCTTTTTCGGGATAAATCAACGATGCGGTAAGTTGCTTTAATAAATAATCCTGCGCCAACATGTCACGACCTAAAACGGTTTGGCCTAAATCATTCTCAATCACACGATCTTTTTCATACGGGGAAAGGTTGACCCAGAGATGGTCTTCAGGGACCGTGATGGCCGCGAGGAAATATTTGGCCATGCGCATGGTTTCTTCTTCAATCGGGCGGGTCACAGACCCGCCCCTACGGATATCCGCCTCTGCATCAGCGTCATTACGTAATGGCACGCCATGGCGTGCCTTCATGGCATCGCCCGAATCAACAATAAAATCAAAATTTAGCGGCTTATCAGGATGAATCACCATGCCCTTAACGAGCACAGGCGTGAAAGATGATGACACCCCAACCATGGTGCCTGGCTCAGGAAGTTGTGACACAAACAAGCTCTGGGCGTAGGAAAACTCGGGGCTAATCAAAAGGGCGGACACAAGCACCATGCTCATTAACCTGCGCCAAACTTGAGAATATAATAAATTAATCATTGAATGATTCCTGTTTATTTTTGTCACACCGCCCAAGGCAATCATCATCGAACCAGGAGAAACCCCTACAAATCATTTTGTTAGAAAATTGACTCTAACAGCATCGACCTGTTAATTCTGCATAATTATAATGGCCACAAAAAACCCTTCGCCGAATTAACAGCAAAGGGAACAATTAATTCATGATTCTCTATTTCCTGAACACGCTCATATCCGACTTTGGCTAGCCAGCGCTTGAACGGCTCGGCTTTAGGTAACGGGATCGATTGAATAAGCCGGAAAATCCCCTCGGTATTCCAACAATACATTTTCTGCAGGCCACCCGCTGTATCAATTTCAATAAAAAGGGGTGGTACAAATTGTACCCCCCCTTTTTGCATTAACTCCGCAAGCTCTTTATCCCTCATTTTCAACCGTTTGAAATATTGCGCAGGGTCTTTCGAATCACACAATGTTTCAATAACATCATTGATCACGAACCACCATTCATTATTATGAATGACTTTAGGAATCTTCCGCCCTTGAAAAATGGCAATGTTATGGATCACAGGCATGGTTTCTTTTTCAGGCATATACCCTCCATGGGCTTAATTAATTAAACCCATGATGCCACTCATATGTGTGGTACGTCAAATACTATCAATATCATCAAACTTTCTTGCCACCAACGCCGCCATTTCTTGCTTTTCCGGCGTATTACCAATTGAAGGATCAGTTATGCCCATGGCTACCAAGGGGCTGGCAATAGGGGTGATATTAATAATCACGGGTGTAAAACCATTAAACCCGTTCTTTAAAACCTCGCGCACGGCTTCTTCGTTAAACTGAATCTTGGACGTGCCGGTTTTATTGACGTCAATGTTCTTGATGTCGATACCACCGTATTGAGCATTATCAGACGCTACCGCCTCAACTTTTTCATGATAACCAGCCGCAAGCGCAGCAAACTGATCGAGTGTCTCATTACCCATGAACGCCACTGACGGAACAACACCCTCAGGCATCTGAAGAACAGCGCCGACCCTCTCGCCAAAAATCCCGCCAGCGCCATTGATCAAAAGATCCGGATATTTGGAACGCACATCCTTTAATACATCACCGGCCTGAGTAAAGGTTTGATCCACAAAATCAGCAAAAGGGCCAAACTGGACACCATCCGCGCCCGCAGCCACACTTTCATCCACACGCCCCATCACATAATTGTCTTTAAACGCAATGTCATTAATGATAACTATCGATGGGTGCGCGATTTTAATGGCCTTGATTGTTTCAGGCGTAAGGTACTCTTCAACGCCAACCAGATAATCAGCACCCGCCTCAATGGCCTTTAGTGCCTCGGGCACATTATTCCTGATAAAATATCCTGCAAGGGCATTTGGCCTACCTTCTTTAAAATACTGCAAAGCGTCCTTAATATCAAAGACAGGCAGGATACCCCGATCAAACATCACTCTGGCCACCTCGCTCACACCCACCGCGCCCTTTTGCGTGAGCACTCCCTTAAAACTCTTATTCTTGCCAGTCTCGGTATGCAGCCCGGCGAACAAGCCTGTCTTTCTTATTTCTGTCAATGTTGCCAATTTGACCTGAGATACAGTCTCAAGCAATGCACTGATCGCCTGATAAGCCACCATGGATTGAGACCGTGAAACCTCTAAAGGCGGCACTGAGCCATCAAGAATCCTGCCAAAGTACTCCTGCGCGGACAACAAAACCTCACGCAGGAAGTCCGCTTCTTCACGCGTTTCCGGATGAGCCAAGGCTCGATTTATCACATCAACCGTTGTTGTGATAGTATTTTTAACATCCTCAATGATCATGGCCACCAGCGTCTTTTTCATAATACGACGGTGTGAAATCAATGATGACGATTCAAGAGAAACCCATGAATCATCGCCGCCGTTATACAAAAGCTCCAGCACTGAACCGACAAAATCCTTCCTGCTGCTTGATGCACGATAAAGATCCAGGTTCTTTTGAACAGATTTCCTGATTTGTCTTAACTCGACCCAAATAACAGGCGCTGCCAGAACAGCGATGACCGCGGCATAAGATAAAATCTGGGCGCTATCTATTGGCGCGTCGGGAAGATTAATCGAGAAAGCCGAAGTTGATGGCAAATCACTCGCCATCGCGGCGTCAAAACCCTCTGGCTCAACGCCCATTTGAAGCAAAATAAGCATACGCACTTCTTTTCTGACTTTATTCTGCAAATCTTTCGGCATTTGATCAGGAAAATTGATTCTTAACGCTGTTTGAATCATATCCGCAACTTCCTGCGGGTCAGCCGTCGGAACTCTTTTTAATGCAATATTCACACGCTTAATAATTTTAGGCACAACCATGTCAAAAAAACCAGGCGTCATGCTGAACTTATAATTTAAAATAGCCCAGCTTAACAAATCCTTCACAGGCTTAACCGCCGGCTTTGTTGACTCATATTGATTAACGAGCGCCTTCCCACCGACACCATCTAAAACCATGAGCCACACTTCTTCCTCTCCAATCTTTTTCTCAAGAGCAGGCATTTGCGGAGGCTGCTTAAGATCCAGTTTTGATCTAACCAAATTGGCAATTTCCAATAATCCCATTTGAGGAAACTCCATCTGGGCCATCAAGGCCAACATGTCAATCTTCTCTCTTAGCATCCGGCAAAATGCCGGATCCAGCCAAAACTCATCCTGCTTAAAGCTTTTTTCAGAACTTGACGCTGACGGCTGGCGCATCGGCGTCATTCTTACAGCACGATTAGCATCAATAATTGCCGCATTTTTCATATCTTCACGAAACTTCATCCAAAAACGAGCCGCCGCACCCACGGCAAGAACACCAACAATGCCCGATATAATCCAATGCTCTTGCACCATATTAATGACATTTGCCATCATGGCTTCGTCGGAAGCATCTGTCAAATACGCTAAAGACGCATGCTGTAGTGACTGCGCATCATCATTTGTATTCTGCCACTCCTTTGACATCATTTCCCTCAACCCAACAACCGTATAAACAACATCAGGAGCACCTTCTTGCTCAACCACCACTGAAAGTTGCTCAGGAATTTCTTGCTGATCCCTCCTTAGATGAATCGGAATCACAAAAGTATTTCCATTATCAGCGCTGATCTCCATAAATTCCTGACCTTGTGGAGGCCTAAACTCTACCCCATTAAGCAATTTCGGACTATCTCCTAAGGCAAAAACATCTACCTTTTTGATTCTAATCGGCTTGCCCGAATGATTTTCAAGCCAAAAAAGAAACTCCGCATTCGTATGATTCAAACCAATACCTGTATGTACATCAAAACTTCGACGGGCATACTCAGGTCTTAGTCTCAGCCCCATATAATCCAGGGTTTCATAATAATAACCCATTCTCTTACTCTTTTGACCCCACGCATCTAATTGATACAGCTTTCTTGAAGCAACATCCTCACGAGCCTTCAAGGGCAATTTAATTTTAGGCACCATCACACCCTTAAGAAGGCTCTGGACATTAACATATTCAACAAGTGTTTGACCGATACCCGGCCTATAAGCCTTAACGCTAATTTTATCAATGGGCTTGCCGAATGAAAGAAGCGGCACATCAAATGAAAACGTCGCATTGGCAGGGATCATTTGAAGATCGCCAATAGGAGCATCTGTTGTAGCAGTCACTTCCTTGCTCCCGTACGCATAAACACCCTGAAGCCCAACTTTGCCGTTTTTCCCTGTACCCACTACAGCCTGAAACGCTGTTTCGGCTACACCATCCTGGCCATAAGCACGCGCCACCAAGCCCTGTATAGGCGCTTGCTTATTGCTCATCGATGTGACTCCGAGATTAACTTTATAATAAAGAGTCATCCCTGTTTCATGATGCACATGTGGCTCAATTCCCAACACCTCAAACTTCAATCCTCTGTCAACAACCGGAACGCCCACATCCACTTTCTCAAATACTTTCGCAACACCAGATGGCTCAGACACCGCACTCACTTCCCGCGTCGACTTATTCATCAACGAAGAGAAATATCTGCTCATATCTTTCTCATACCATTTGCCTACAGCTAATATGCCCACAACCATACCAAAAATGAGCACGAACTGCTTTAAGGAACTTCCTTCCTTAACATCCTCAACAACGCGCTTAACCTCAAGATCCGCTAACGGGGCCTTCTTACCCTCAGGGCCCGCTAAAGGAGCTTTCTTTTCGGGCTCTTGATAATTAACATTCACATGCAATGGAACCCCAACCAAATTATCCCAACGGCTCTTATTCTCATTCACCAAAACCGAAGGATGCTTCCAGCCCGTTTTAAACATATCTTCAAGACCAACCATCGAATAAAACTCCAACCCTGAATCTTGACGCCTGACCAAGATTGCAACTTGTTGTGGCAACTTTCCCTCGTTAGAAAAGTTTTGAATCGGCATATCGATCGATTGTCCCGGTAAAAGTGAAAAATATCCATCCGCATCACGCCCTGACAAGCCATTCTTTCCAACAACTTCCCTGTCAGATGCAAACAGATAGGCTTCCACCTTGATCCGCATCGCATCACTTGAATTATTCATGAAACGAAAACCATACCCCCTACCATCATCGGCGACACCGAGCGCATTAATGAGTAACCCCTCGTAATCAGTCGTTTTTTTGTAATCGACCACATAAGTAAAATCAGCTTCCATTCCTGCCGGAGCTGTAATCCCATCTTTAAAGGGCATCAAATCCTGATCAACTTTCATAAACATCTTGCGTTCCTCTTGCGCTGCATCAAAACGCAACTCAGACAAAGGAATGCTGGTAAAAGAAGACTGCATCGCCTTGTCATTCTTTGATGAGGCCTTTTTTTCAAACAACACCTGCATATTCTCAAAAGTAAAAACAGAGTTTTTCTGATTGTGGCGGCGGATTTGCCATTGCACCATATCAACCGCACCCTGATAATCACCTATATTAAGCCTCAAACGCACATCTTCCCCAGGACGCAAACCAATCGTCCATCCTTTGTCATTGATTGGAATTGAAGAAATCGCTGCCGCAGGATAATGAAGCATGGCAATACCCGGCCTACCATTATTATCCTCAACCGAAATCAAAGAAGCCCCCACAGGAACCTTGCTGGAATTATAAGAAA
>JAZDPD010000155.1:0-2281 GCA_043798045.1 Candidatus Omnitrophota bacterium
GGTCCAGGCCGCAAAAGCCAGAGCCAGAGGGTATCGTACAAATGACTATTTGATCACTATGATCTACTTGATTACCGGTAAACTACAATTCAATTTACCCTCATGAATTTTGGGGTTACCCACTGTAGACAGCGAGGAGCCGGAAAAAGGAAATACGCTGACCACCTTGCCTTTATGTCAGAGGAGCACCGGCTGGTACACCATTTCGCGGTCCGGGAACTTCCGATTGCCGGAAAACCGTTATCACCGGAATTATTATCGACTGCTTTGAATATTCCCGTCGGACGGGTGATTGCCATTCTGGATGACCTGGAATCGCACATGACTTTTATCTTCAGAAACGCCCAAGGGGAAATTGAGTGGGCATATCCCGTGACAGTTGAAAAAACACCACACCATGTGACTTTTCATACAGGCGAGCAGCTGTACGCAGCCTGAGCAGCCGATGCGTTTGCAACGCCCTTCGTGCAAGGGCGACTCCGAAAAGAATTCGTGTCGGTCGTTATCCGGACGGAATGCGCCCATTGTTCCAGGTCTATGGAAATTGAGATCGACAGCGATCTCAACTATCACGTGAAAGAAAAAGGGTGCGCCCCGATCGTCTTTGTTCCCGATATCAATCTTCTCAAACTTGAAGATGAAAACATCATCAACGCCTTTTGAAGGGAGAGCGTCTTCTTCTGGTCGGAAGAACATGCAAGGGAATATCGAAAGCGGGTTCACAGGATTCGCGGTGCATACATGACAGCAGAGCAGATGAGCAAAGTCACAAAAATTATTCAGAGCGCCATTTTTTCATTCGGGCAGGAGGATTGACGGATACAAGTGCAAATAATGCTTGTCAAAACGATAAGCATAAAATACATCAGAAACATAAGATGATGGAGAAGTTTATGCCACAAGCCGCCATAAACAATAAAACCCGTTGCCGGGGAGAGTATGCCGAATCTTCTCCATCGTGAAGTTAAGTGGAAACGATACAATTTCTTGTCGGCGGCAAACGAATCGGAGTAATCATGACTTTGGTGCGGACTCTCGAAGGTGACACACTTCACGATGATCTTTGCCGGACGTATGTTGCATTGTCGACCGCGTTTCTCCGACACCGAGGCGGTGGCGGCGCTGCTTTGGATGAAATTGATCCCTGTTTGTTGGATTCTGCCGTGTGCGCCACCGAGTTGCATGTAGATTTGCGACCAATCCGTGAAGGCTGTGATCTGATTACGACAGACAAAGAACGCCCCGGAGAGATATTCAACAACCGCGACAACCTGTACTACGTTTGCAGAAAGATAAGAGGTGAGCCATGATAGGGATTTGCGGTGATAATTGCCTTTACTGTCCCCGGTATGTTGCCACACACAATGGAGGTGCCAAGGAATTGGAAGAAGTAAAAGAATTGTGGGTTCGCCTTGGTTTCAGAGATCCGGCTTTTTCCCCTCAAGACATGGCCTGTTTTGGATGTAGGCCGGAAAACAAATGCGCCTATTCAGAAGTCCGTGCTTGTGCTCATGGGAGAGGGATTAAGAATTGTGGCCTATGTCAAGCGTATCCATGCGAGCTTCTGAATGCTGCTTTCGAGAAAACTGAGAAGCTACGCTTTCAAGCCGTTCGGGTCTGTACCCCAAAAGAAATGGACATACTCAGCAAAGCGTTCTTCTCCAAGCGGCAGAACCTGGATCAGATGCGTTTCGGTCAGGATGAGGATAAGGGAAAGTAGAAAAACTGGGAAAATGGAAAATGAATGAAAATGAATGGGGTCAAATCTTTATCTTGATAAATCGCTCTTTCTGTAACTATGAAATGTCAAGATAAAGATTTGACCCTTATGTTGTGAGTTTGCCTATCTACTTGATATTATATATTAATATGATCGATACGCGCTTTTGGCTATATCTGTAATATTCTCAAGCGGTTAATTTGCATTTTACTCTTTCCTGGATATGACTGACAACATAATAATGTCCGGTTTACGGACTTTTCCGCTGCCGGTCCGACAGCCCGCAGTTCACTATAGACTATCAAGCCAGCTCAAAATTTGATCTTTGTTTTCCCAGTCTATCAAGTCATTGATTTTCGGATCAGCCTTTAAATTGGACTGGGTGTATTGGATAAAGTTTTTTTGGATTTCTGCTTTTTTACTTGGGTTCCGGCTAAGAAAGCACACGATTCCGCGCGAAGCCGCTTCACGCGGGAATCTACAGCGATCACAAAAAACAGGCGTGTGTCTACAGAATTGACTGGCTTTCAGAGAGGGAGCGAAGCCCCAAAACACCCGCCA
>JAZDPD010000159.1:0-3945 GCA_043798045.1 Candidatus Omnitrophota bacterium
AGATTCGGGAAACCCCTTCTTCCTGAGGATCTGGAAAAGGCAGGCTTGGTTATGGGGGCCAAGGATTCTTATGAGGCGATATGCGTGGCGGCCAGGCAAGCGTTAATAGAGTTGAAAGGCAGAGTATGAATATCTTAATGATGACCAATACGTATAAGCCGTTGGTGGGCGGGCTCGAAAAGTCAGTCAGTGGTTTTGCTGCAGAATTCCGGAGAATGGGGCATCGGGTCGTTATTATTGCGCCTGACTATCCGGATATGGTGCCCGAGAAAGATGTCATTCGAATTCCGGCGATGCAGCACTTTAACGGGACAGACTTTTCTGTACAACTGCCCATTCAAGGAACGTTGACAGAGGCTTTGGGAGATTTTGTCCCGAATATTGTTCATTCCCATCATCCGTTTCTTATTGGTGACACGGCGCTAAGAATCGCCTCCAAATTTAATGTGCCGTTGGTGTTTACACATCACTCTTTATATGAAGAAAATGTTCACTATATGCCCGGGAATGAAGAGGCCCTTAAACGTTTTGTCATTGAACTATCCACAGGGTACGCCAATCTGGCGGATCATGTTTTTGCCCCCAGTGAAAGCGTTAGGGCGCTGGTGAAAGAGCGCGGGGTTCTTACGCCTGTTGATGTTGTTCCGACAGGGATTGATACAGAGAAGTTTACACACGGAGCAGGAAAAACGTTTCGCCGGAAAAACAATATCCCTGCAGATGCTTATGTGGTGGGTCATGTAGGACGGTTAGCACCGGAAAAGAATCTGGAGTTCTTAACGCGTGTTGTTGCACAATTTCTCAAGAAGAATCGCAAGGTTCATTTTCTGATAGGAGGTAGGGGGTCATCGGAAGAGTCCATCAAGGAGATCATGGCCAAAGAGGGGGTTCTGGATCGCGTGCATTTAGTGGGGATGCTGCAAGGAAAAGATCTGGTGAGTGCTTATCACGCGATGAATGTGTTCGTTTTTGCGTCTGTGAGCGAAACCCAGGGGCTGGTTGTGACAGAGGCGATGGCGGCAGGCATTCCTGTGGTAGCGGTTGATGCTCCCGGAGCCAGGGAAGTTGTTAAAGATCAAGTGAATGGAAGGTTGCTTGCGCAGGAAGATAGTGATGATTTTCTTCTGGCTTTAGAGTGGCTGAAGAAACAGCCTGCTTCCCGGATCAAGAAGATCAAGGAAGCATGTCACGAGACTGCCCGGGAGTTTACCATGAAGAAATGTGCTCAAAAGGCGATCGGCATTTATGCTGCGCTAACAGCCTATCAGGGTTTTTCACGTCGGAAACATGAAGATAATTTTTGGGTGGATGTTGTTAAGTCCATTCAGATTCAGTGGGGAGTAGCTAAGAATTTAACTAAGGCCACAGCCGCATTTGTTACTCCTTTGCATGAGGCAGAGCCCGCTGTTGACACAAAGGTTATTGAGGAAAGTCTTATCGGTGCGCATGATATGGAATAATTGGCTCTCATCTGAGGTTAAGATTGATGAACTAAATGGAGTGGCATGGGTAATCAGCACGATCAGTTTGCGATGACCGAGGATGGAAAGCGTATCGCCTATTCTCACTTAAAAGGCGGGTTTTCAAAAGTTGTTATTATGGCGCATGGTTTTTATAGCAGCAAGGATACGGATTTGTTCAGGGGGATCGCCAGTGCATTTAGTAAAGGATATGATGTGATTTCTTTCGATTTTCGCGGGCATGGCAAGAGCAGCCATGTGTTTACATGGACAGCGCATGAACAAAAGGATCTGCGGGCGGTCATTGCTTACGCCAAAGAATGCTGTTATGAGAAAATCGGTGTCATTGGTTTCTCACTGGGCGCTGTGATTGTATTGCTTGAAGCCAGTGGTCATAGGGATATTGACAGCGTGATTGCTGTCAGTTCTCCGTCTAACTTAAGAGAGATCAACTATCATTTCTGGGAAAAAGACATGTGGGAAGATCTCAAGCTTAATCTTGGTATTCAAGGTCGCGGTAAGGGTATCAGGCCAGGCAATCCGTTCTTAGCCAAGATGCGGCTCATGGATGTTGTTGATAGGATAGCGCCTATCCCGGTATTATTTTTTCATGGTGAAAAAGATTGGCTCATTAAGCCAGGGCATAGTCAGCGTCTTTATGACAGGGCCAAGGAGCCCAAGATGCTTACGGTTTTAAAGGATGGCGGCCATGCGGAGAGGATGTTTGATATCTTTCCCGATCAATTTATGAGGGTTTGTTTAGATAGATTCAATGAAACGTTATAGTTCGATCTCAGATCAACTGTCCTTGAGGCGTCCATCCTTATCGCTCATCGTTTTCTGTATTTCCTCCGTCAATAAATAGACATCACAGGTTATACCTTGGTTCAATTGTTTTCTTTCTGTTGTTCCTTACAATGACTTTATACAGGTAAAGAAAGGAGTCGGGGTGCCAGAGAATAAAAAAAACGTATTTATCATTGATGACGATGAGTCAATTTGTCGGGCTTTAAAGTTTCTGTTAATGACGTACGGGTTTGAGGTAAATACATTTCTTTCTGGCCATGCCTTTTTCGGTGCTGTGTTGGACACGACCCCCGGATGCTTGATCCTGGATATCAATATGCCCGGGTTTGACGGGTGGGAAGTTCAGGAAATACAAAAACGGCTTGAGATGGCCCAGTCAAAGCGTCAGATTATCTTCATGACGGCGGGTAAGGATACTGAGTATAGAGAAAGAGCCATGAAAGCTGGGGCAGTTGGTTTTTTGCAAAAGCCATTTAATGATCAGGAGTTGGTTGATTTGGTTAATCAGTCATTTCTAATTTAAAAGGGAGAAGAATATGCGAAAGAATTTCTTGTTTATTTTCGGGGTGCTGTCTTTGGCGACGTTGGTTCTGGGTTGCAATGCGATGAGAGGTTTTGGAAAAGATGTAGAAAGCAGCGGGAAAAACATTCAGGAAACCGTGGGGCATAATGATTAATGAAGGTTTATTTAAACAAGATCAACAAATGAGTCTTAGAAGGAGGAGTTATATTATTTATTCATCGTAATACGAAATGTGTAAATTTTTTAACAGCGGTGCGAAATTAATAATTAATCTAAAGGATAAAATTTTATGAAAATGAATAAATCACTGATATTTTTTTCAAGTATAGCGGTTTTCTTGTTTGTAGGGTTGTTTGCTCTTGTTGCGCAGGCTTCGGAAATGGATTCGCGCATTGAAGCGTCCGCTCAAAAGTCGTATGTGTATAAAACCTATCTTATGAATGATGCGATAACAACACAGTCCAAAGAAGGGATTGTCACATTAACAGGGACGGTTGCGGAAGAATCGCACAAAGCATTGGCAAAAGAAACAGTGGCCAATCTGCCAGGGGTCAAGAGCGTGGATGATCAATTGGTCGTTAAAGCAGAGCAGCCGGCAGAGAATTCAGATGGGTGGGTCGGTATGAAGGTCAAGACGGCGCTTCTTTTCCACAGTAATGTCAATGCTTTTAAGACTGAAGTGGGTGTGAAAGACGGGGTTATTACGTTAAAGGGCGAAGCGTTATCTGAAGCCCAGAAGGATCTTGCCGGTGAATATGCCAAAGACGTGGATGGCGTTAAGAGCGTTAAGAATGAGATGACAGTGGCCAAGGCTGAGGAAAACAAAGGACTGACCTTAAGCGAAAAGATTGATGATGCGTCCATTACGGCTCAGGTCAAGTTGGCGTTGATGTACCATCGTTCGACCAGCGCTCTTAAGACGAGTGTCAATACAGTTGATGGTGTAGTTACGGTAGGTGGGACGGCCAAGAATGATGCTGAAAAGGCATTGGTTGACAAGCTTGTCAAGGATGTCAAAGGCGTGACGAGTGTGGTCAATAATATGACGATCGTGGTTGCCGATGCGAGTAAGAAGTAAGATTCTTTCTGTTTAAACTGATTGATCCCGGCCTCCGCCCAGAGCGGAGTGCCGGGGTTTTTGGGGATAGGAGTGGG
>JAZDPD010000160.1:0-11275 GCA_043798045.1 Candidatus Omnitrophota bacterium
TAATAAGAAACACGTCTAAACGAAGTCGTGGCCGTAATTGTTGCCATCCAATGGCTAAATCGTCGGGACTAATATTTAATCTTTCAATTATCTTTTCTTTAACCATAGTTAGTTGGCATTTCTTTATAGCATCATTATTGATAGCATCACTACTGATAGCATATCATATGATGCCATCATGTCAAAAAAATATTTTAACCTAAGTTTTCAAATACATACCCTTTCCTTGGATCATAGCTCATCACCCGTAATATTTGCTTCACTTGACGCCCGACAGCAAGGGTATTTACTCTTGAAATGAAAACAATTATGTTCACAGCCTCAATGATCCCACCGGGGCTTGGATCGACATGAGCTTCTGATATTAGCTGCTCCAGGCGCAAGAGTCCCATTTCCGCTGAGTTAGCGTGAATTGTGGACAACCCACCCGGATGTCCTGTATTCCAGGCTTTAATTAACGAATAGGCCTCCTTCCCGCGTACTTCCCCTACCACAATGCGATCCGGGCGCATCCGCATGCAATAACGTAACAGATCATCCATGGTTCTGGTTTCAGATGTTCTTAGCTGAATTTTGTTCGCAACGCCACACTGTAACTCCAACGTATCTTCAATGATCGCGACCCTGTCCTGGGGAAACTGCGTCGCTATTTCATCCAAAATGGCATTGCAAAGTGTTGTTTTCCCTGAAGATGTCCCCCCAACAACCAGAATCGAGTCTTTACGGCTGACAGCCTTTATAAGCACTTCATGTTGTGCTTGAGAAATCACCCCGTTTTTCAAATATTCACCTAACTTAATGACCCGGCCTGCAGGCTTTCTTATCGAAAAAATAGGGCTTTGGACGATTGGCGGGATCAATCCTTGAAAACGAAACAACCGCACTTCACCATCAAGCTTGATCCAGATCTCTCCCCCGACATTGGGCTTTTCCGCCGTGGTTACTTCCCCCTGAACCGTTGAAATGGTATTAATCAGATTCTTGGCGGTTTCAGAAGGCATGACACCATATTTACTAACGCCCTCGTATGTCTCAACCCAAAGCGTTTCATCGGCGTTATACATGATCTCAATAACCCCGGGATCCCGCAGAGCCGTTAAAACCTGCGGGCCAAGGTCATATTGAAGCTTTTCTTGAACTCTTTCTTCTTCACGAAGCATCATCGGTTATATTCTCCAGGATCACATCTTTAACAACGACAATATTAAACTTATACCCCGGACGAATCACAATCGTGGGTTGAATGTTCATGTTCCGCTCCATCGTCTGGCTGCTCACATCCGCCAGCCTCTGGCCCACACTGGCCGCCACGGCATCCCTGGCTGAAACGCCATCAGAACTGCTCGATGGTTTATTAAGAAGTTGATACCCTGCGCCCACCAGGCTTAACATGAAGGCATTGCCGTATATTCTCAGGTAATGGTTATCCACTTTATCGTAGAATCCGGCGAAACCTGCCATGTCAACGCCCTGCATCCGGCTTAAATTTAGCGTCGCGCCATCCGGAAAGATCAATCTAGTCCAGACAACAAGCGCCCGGTTTTGCCCAAAACTCACATGACTGTCATACTCACCCACGAGCTTAGCGCCCTGGGGAATTAATAAATACTGGCCAGACACCGTGTCATAAACATTTGATGTCACCTGCGCAACAATTGGACCCGGTAAATCTGACTGAATCCCCGTAATCAAAGCCGCCGGAATATACGTTCCGGCTTTTAGTTCATAAGGAGATAGCGGTTGTTTCTTGGTATTTGAAAGATAATCTTCGGACTGTGTACCATTTTTAATATATGCCTCTTTGGCATCCTGCCGGTTTTGATCCTGCTTAACATCAGGATTTAACATTGAAATGTTTGGCATCAGATTATTACTATCAACCGTACGCGGGATTCCCGATCCCGCCGTTGTTCCTAACGCACTGGTTGATGAACTAACGGGCCTTACCGGGGGCTGACTGACGGATTTTAAGTCCAAGGGCGCTTTTATGGCCGCATATTCCATTTCCTTTTCTTCAAGCTCATGCTTCTTTTCCAGTTGAACTATTTCGAGCTTTTGCGCGTATTCAAGATCTGATACTGTCTTGCGGAACTTGACTTCCTGCATATTGACCAGACTCTTCTCATTACGCTCAAGGACGGCCGGCGCATTTGTTGCTTCCATTGGATTAATCCGGATATTTTTATGTGCATCGTCGTTGTACCAGTACTGTTTGGTGCTGCCGCTCTCTTTTGGTACCGCTGAAACCCTCGGATCAATCTTATCTTCCTTCTTAGGCGGCTCTGGCCGAAACATCATCCCAATAACACAACACACCAGCAAAACAACAACCCCTACAATAGGAATAAGGTTCGTTTGAACAATATTCTTAGGTTTCTGATTTACTTCAATCGTCGGATCTGGAGTATTTTCCATGTCATTTCCTTTTAATCAGAATCCTTGTTTGATATTTCTCTGACCCTAAGATCAGTTCTCCCCGATCAAAAAGAGTATCCACAATGTAATAGGGCTTACGGTATCGATAATTGGCAACTTCCGACTGACCGTTCTTATTAACCACATGAAAAACCGGCAGCTCAGACCGCGCCGCATTCGGGCCCATCTTAATAAATACCTTTTTCCCATCATCAAACACACTTGTTGGGTACCAATTCAAACTTCTTTCTCCATCAATCACGTAATTAAAATGAACGTTCTCTATATCCACATTCGCAAAATTGGCTGGTTCTTGTTTAACCATGGGTGGAACAGGTAACTTGGCCCGATCTGCCGCATCCTGAGGGTAATAAAACCCGATGCGCGGCATATACTCCCCTGTTTCAATCGACGTCATGATGATGTTGTAGTCACGCCGGTCCGTGACAATCGAAAGATTGGTGGTTAAGGCTCCCATCAAGGGTTTAACCATCACCATGGCCGTAAAATGAGCGGAATCACCCTTGTAAGACACTTTTGTCTGCCAACGAACCGTATCACCCGCGGCCATATCAAGGACTTGCTCCCCTTCCTGAAGCTCAATCACACTAAACAGCGTCTTGGCAGCAACAAGCTTTGGTTGAGATAAACCATAAGGATATAGCCTGGTGTTATCCGGCTGAATGATCACATCTGCCGTGCCACTGGAAACATAATTATCTGTCTTCGTATCAACAACTGCGGCATTCGTTACCGCATGCTCTTTCTCTTTATTAATTTTCCCGGTCAATGAAACGTCTTCAAAGCCCACAGCTGTCTGAACCGATGAACCCGGCTGAGTTTGTTGATCAGGAACTTCAATGATGCGCGGCTCGTCTTGAACAATATATTTGGCTGTTGACATATCGGTCGCACAACCCGCCATAGAACCCGCCAGAATCAGTAACAATATCAACCTAAACATAAAGCCTCCTGGTATCTCTAAATTTTTGCCCATGAAATTGACGTCACACGAAACCCAAACGGGTTCCACGGCTCATCACGAAACTGATCCTTGGTTGTTTTGGGAATCCGGATCATGCTGATTAATGCCTTATACTGCGATTCAGATAAAACTTGGCTATCGTAATCGCGTTCAGTTTCCCGCCATTCAATTGAATATGTATTCTCGGCTTGCTGTAAACACGACAACACTTCAACATGCCGCGTGCCCGTTTTCTTGGCGTACTCAAAAGGATCATTGGCCAGATAATACTTAGTCAGAAAGTTATCCCTTACTGACGGGATGGTGGCCTGGTAAACACGATCCATCCCCTTACGGATCAAATCAGCATCAGCAACAATGGTACGGGCATCTTCAATGTATTCATTAAAGAAAGCTTCAATGACTTTGGCATCTGTGACCTTGATCTCCTGAGCAGGACCTACCGCCATCGCACGGCCAAGATCGTCCGTTTTAACAACATAAGGAACAGCCTTGGCATTCTGCGCGACAAGAATGATGCCTGTCGAGAGAATTACATTGGCCACGACCGCAATAATGGCCACATACTGCCAATTACGGATTCGGGCATTAAAATCGACAAACATTTCATCTTTCTTCAGCCGTGTGGCGGCATAAGGATCACTGGTCTGTTGAGTCATTTCGTATTTCTCCTACTTATTCTTTTTTCTTTTTGAAGTCGAATTTGACTTGGATGGTACGACAGGATTAGACGGCGGCTCTGGCTTAGGAGGTGTTGAAACACCATATTTTATGATGTTCGATAAACGCCCCCCTGATGTATTATTAAGAGCTCCAGCAACCTTCTCCTTGGTTCGAAACGCCGCGGCCGTGCCAAGTGTCTTAACCGCCCCACCGGCTGTTCCAAACCCCTTGCCTAGACCATCCATCACTTTCTTGGAACTTGAAGCGTCCTGCGGTGTAGATCCCATTTTGGAACTTGCCGTCTGCCAGGCTTGCTTAACGGCACTCATCCCACCAACCATTCCAACTGCCTTAGCGCCAATACCCATGGCCACAGCACCTGTTCCCGCCATAATGGAGCGGATATTGGCATCCCCCGAACCAAACCCCGGGGATACTTGACCCGAAAGAAGCGTTGCCGCCATATCAGGAACTTTTAAGCAAATCATGTAATATACATACGTCGCGGCAGCCATGGCCAAGATGTTCCCTAAAAAATCACCGCTGCCGCCTTTAATCATTTTATCGATCC
The DNA here is from genome assembly GCA_043798045.1 of Candidatus Omnitrophota bacterium. GTDB lineage: Bacteria > Omnitrophota > Gorgyraeia > Zapsychrales > Fredricksoniimonadaceae > Fredricksoniimonas. Next base: position 4,635 of record JAZDPD010000160.1, read on the forward strand.
AGTCATTGGTGATATTGCAGCCAATACCCACCAAGGCATAAATAAACAGCATCTTGATTCCCAGATTAAACATGGCTGAAATATACTTTTCCGCATAGTTTCGGGTCCATGGGGATCCGCCAAAGCCCAACATGAACACACCAACCCCAAGGATGATGCGCGAGCCGATATCAATGAGAAGGACTTCAACCGCAATACGTGCGAATGAGTAGATGATCCACGCCGCACATAAGACAGAAACAATCGTCAGTCCAATATTTCGAAAACTGAATAAATGCATGCCAAACCCAAGAACCTTCTCCCCCAAATGAAGGCCCAAAGAAACAATGCCCCCTGGGTTTTTGATATAGTCGACCCCCGCGGTCTTGCTCACATTAGAGGCCAGCTGAAACCCAATATTCTTAAATGTCTGCCCAATTAACGGAAGCCATTCGGTGTAACTACTGATCAAAAAGAAGAAGAAATACAGCGTAATGATGGTCTTTACAAACTCAACATTAGCTTCAGCCGCATCAACCTGGGTTCGTAAGAAATGATTGATCAAAGCAACAGCGACGGTGATTAAAGCCAGTTTATAGTAAGTCTCCTTGGCCAAAAGAAGATTAAACACCGTCATTGAACTGATGGCGGTTTCGTATTGATTGATAATATTGTTGAAAACAACTTCAGCGCTCATAGCTTAAATCCCTCACTTAGCCGATAAGAACTCTTCTCTTCTTGCTTATCGTTGAACAGATCTTTCTCTGAAGATGGTCGCGATGTTCCTGTTTGCGGCTGAATATGAAACACTTCTTCAAGATCCGCCTGCTCTTTATTTTCAAGCTCGGCCTGTTTCTTGGCTTCAGCGCTTTTTTGAGCCAACTGCCATTCGTTGAGTGCCCGCAATTCCTGCATTTGTTTAATAAGCTGAGCCATCAACTGATTCATGGTCTGAATGGCCTGGGTTTCACCCACGGCTTCATCACTCTTTTGGAGTAAACTCCTAACCGCCTCCTGTTCCTTGTCCATCCGCATCTTTTGATCCGCGGTTACCTGAATGGCCCCATCGGCCGACGCAATGATAGGACCATTTAGACTATTAACCGCCCGACCGTAATCATTAAGCTTGGCAAGTTCTGGGTATTGAGCTTTTGTCCGGTTATACATCCCCTGCACATCATTAAATACGGCTTGATTGCGGTTCTTGATTGATTCGATCTGAAGAAGAATATGATCTAAATCACCCCAATTCCCGTTATACGAAGCAACTGACTTTAAACCTTCAACCTGGTTCTTGATCATGATCGCATCGTTATACAAGCCTTTAATGGTGTTGTAATTCTGAAGAATCAGCTCAAGGTTGTTCATGATCTGAGTCCATTCCGTGGCCCACCAAACAGCGCGGGCCGGAACAACTGAACAACACAAGATGATGCCTGCAATAAGTAACCGTAAAATCATAAATCTTCGCTCCCGTTATAAAATTCTCTCATCGCTCTAAAAAACCCATCCGGATCAAAATGCAGCAAATTCTCGCCATAACCCGGGCATTTTGATGAATTCAAATATGTCATAAACCTTTTGATTCTCATCGTCGAGATATCATGCCGCATCATGTATCTTCGCCTGTACTTTCAGCCATTCATGCGCGTCTTCTTTAAGCCCTTTTTGCCTTAACCACTGAGCAACCCACTTTGCCCCATGCTCTTCTTGTAACTTTTTGATTTCCAGTCGATCCGCAGGGGCGGCCCCCACCGCATAAAATGCCAGCTCTAAGGGACTTAACCCAAGATCAATCAACCGGTCGCCGAGATTTTGAGCCGTGAAATAATACTGTCTTTTAGATTCGGCCTGAGCAATGATCTCAACCTGGCGTTCGTTTAAGCCAAAGGCTTCATAAAAACCCTGGCAATCCGGGTCTTTAGCCGCCGGGTTAGGTAAAAATATCTTGGTGGGGCAACTTTCATTGATCACACTAAACGCGCCGGCTTTGACCACATCCGAAAGGCTTTGTGTGGCCAGAATAATGCAGGCATTGTTCTTTCTGGCCGTTCGCAAAAACTCAATCCAGTAATCCATAAACAGATCATTAAGCATGATCATCCAGCCTTCATCAATGATCACAAACGTCGGCCTGCCATCCATGGCGCGCTGAATTTGATGGAAAAGGTACAACAAAACCGGTGTTGTGCGACGGGAATCCATGGACATAAGCCTAGAAATCTCAAACGTTTGCCAAAAAGACTTCTGAAGCCCGTCCTGCTTGGCATCCAGTAACCCGGCCATAAATCCCTGTTTAATTGTCACAAACTGGCTAAGGGCTTGCTGGATGACTTGGTTTTGAGTGTTTAAATACAGATCCGAAAGGGTTCGGCTGGGCGTTTTACTGGTATCCCGAATAGCCTGGTCAATATCCGCCCGGATCTGAGGGGTTACAACAACATCCTGAAGTTTGACCAACTGCTCGATCCATTCACTGGCCCATATTTGTTCTTTAGCATCATCAATCTTGGCCAACGGGCAGAAGGCTAATTTCCCGTCATCATCTAAAATGTCATAAAAACACCCCCCCAGCGCATGCGTTAACGCAAACTGGGAATATCCCTTATCAAAAAAGAACACCTGGGCGTTCTCATACCTGAGGGCGGAATTCGCAATATGCGACAAAAGAACGGACTTTCCGCCTCCTGTTGGGCCTAATACGAGGGTGTGGCCCACATCACTGACATGCAGATGAAACCGAAACGGGGTTGTCCCCATGGTGGCCGCATAAAAAAGCGGCGGTGATTTCTCCGGGAAATACTGACAGGGGTTTTCAACAAGACCGGTCCAGATATCCGTAAGCGGGATCATATTGGCCAGATTCTGGGTGCTTATAATGGGCTTTCGGACATTTTTAACCGTCTCCCCCGGCAAACTCCCCAGAAAAGCTTCAACCGCATTCATGGACTCAATGATCGAGTAATATCCGTTATTGTTAAGGATCCGGCGGACATTCTTAATTTTCTCATCACAACTTTCTTTGTTACGATCAAAAATGACCACAACGCCGGTGTAATAGCCGTAAGTCACATCCCCACGACCCCCCATATGCTGCGCGCCTTTGATCTCTTCAATATGCGTAATAACGGCCCGGTTGGCCGCATCTGGGTTATTCCTTGGATCATATCCAAACGCCCCGGCCACCATTTGCCCGATGGAGTATTTATTGGCCGCATGTTTATTCTCATATTCCTTGAGCATGTTTTGAACATCCAAAGGATCCAAGAACAGAAACCTTGATGAATACCGGTACTCAAACGGTAACCCGGAAAGGATGTTCATCGCCCCTGAAAAATCATTCGCCGGAAAACCGGTAAACGTTAGAATCCCTATATACTTCTCATCCACCCTTGGCGCGTGTCCGGCAATAAACTCATGGGCGCCGATATAATGGTTAAGGAAAATCGGACATTCCGGGACCGGTATCAAATCAGGCTCGCCGCTGACGCAGCGATGCAAGAATGTCATCATTTCTGCTGAATTCATCCGATGAAGCTCAAGCTTGTTTGAGAAACTCTCGGCAAACTCCCCCAGTTTCACATTAAAAGTATGTACTAAATGCTCAAGATCAGTCCGGGCTTCTTTCGGTGGGTTCTTCACAAAGAAGCCTTGGATTCTTCGATTCTCAATTACAGAAGGAATATAGGATAACGACACCGCGTAAACATTCTCATAATGCGTACCTTCACGCTGGTAGGCTTCTTTCCTTCGCGCTTCAATGAGCTCCCCCGTTGGATTGTTAAAGAAATTCTCATCCGGATACTGACTTGCCGGGACTCGCAATAAATCAACGTGAACGGCCCAACCCGTTCCGAATCTTAAAAATATATTGTTCACGTGGGTCGCAAGCGCATCTTCTTCCTGGCCCAGGGATGATTCCATATCCGGACCAGAATAGTAAAATGATGCGGTCAAACTGCCGTCGTGGTTTAAAAGAACGCCTTCATCAACAAATGCAAAATAACCCAACAGTGACGGCAACCCTGACGGCCCTTTAATAAACTCTTTGAGCGGGATCATACGTGGTATTTTCTTGTCGTTGACGTAGTGTTAATGCGCGGTGGCGTTATTAATCTTTCCCGCGCTGGATAAAAAGACTCATACCTGGTTGATTTCAAAAACACTTTGGTTTGATAAGGATCCTGCTTGGCCGCGACCCGGCTTATAAACACGCCAATCACCCAAACCACAGCCGCTATCCCTAAAGCAATCCAATCTTTCCCGGAGAACCACACGGCCCCAGCAATAAACACAATAATAATGATGTTCTCCCGCTCCCCTCCTAGAATCAGGATCGGTCGCGTCAAACTCTGGAATACAGGTGTGGAACGCTTAAGATCTTTCATCTAATCTCACATGGTTGCCGAATAAAGGCCTAAAGATGTCAAAACACTCGGCGCCATGACCAAAAGACCCAAAACAATCACAACATTCGCCAAAATATGAACGATCTGCTGCTCTTTCCCTAGAAAATGCATGATGCACCCTACCCCCAGGGCAATGATCGCCAGCGCTGATGGCAACTTCCCTGTTGTCAGGTCTGTGGCAATGCTCATCAACTGGTTTGAATAAACAAGCACACTTGAGCTTGTTGTGGCAAAAGCGTTTGACGCCATAAAAATGCTCCCTGCCAAGGCCAACAACGTTGTTTTGATGAAATCCTTCATTATTTACTACCTCCTGTTTCCCGCGGCGTGATTGCCGTGTTCCACAAAGATAGCATAAAATCGGTAATATTCAAGGTCTGGGCAAATATATTTTACCGATTTTAATTGAACCCTTGATGTTGCTGGCACCATGCTCATTCTCACCTAAAACAGCGTTAATTTATCCCCTATGGCGAAACTATATTCATTTCATACGAAATGACTTATTCTAAATTGTAATATTTCATACTAGTTTCGCTATGATTAACACAATATATTGTGATAACGAATTGTTTCTTTCGTTCTTCATTCGTGTACTTCTTCGTTTCTTCGTTGTTTCACGTGAAACGATTTCGCATGTGATTCGTTCATGGTTCATGGTGGCGCTAACATGAATGCCTTGATGTTGTTGGCACCTACGAAGAATGCATGAAGAATCGAATTATTCGTGCGAATGCATTTTTTCGTGTCATTCTTCATTCGTTCATGATTTCACACGAAACATCTTGACAAAATAATGGGTTTATATATAATAAAATCAATTCCTGGAGGAGACAAATGGCTGAAAAACAGAATAACCGCGTGATTGAGGCAGGGTATATGATCGAAAATAATGGTGCCGAAAGGCAAGTTGATCAAAATGTTATTAACGATCATAACTGGATCATTGTTGATGAAGTTATGAAAATGCTTAAAGTTAAAACTATCCGGTCAGTTCAATATTATGCGAAAGAAGGAAAATGGCTGAAGAAATTCGCGAAAATCAACAACAAAGAGCGCATCTTCTATAGCCGCAAGAATGTTGAAGCCTTAATTAAATCACGCGGGCCGAAAGAAGTGTTTGAAGAAAAAGAAGGGGAGGACGAAATCCTGGCATCTGAAACAGCGAAAACGGAAGCCAGCGTTCATAAGCCAACAGACGAAAAACATCATGTTTCGCAAGAAACTTTGCCCGTCGCCCTTATAAAGGCAGGGGAGGCTTACCCCGAAATAGCGAAATTCGTCGACTTTCATATGAAACTTGCCAACGAAAACACGGAGCTTAAAACCGAAACCCTCAATACGAAAGCCAAACTAGTATTCTGGAAAACTTCCATGTTCTGGTTAATCGGGGTTTCGTTGGTAACGGTAATTTGTCTGGCTTTGTTTGGTTTTGATAACTGGGGCAGGGTAGGTGAGTTGACAAAAACCAAAGATGAGTTGTTCACCAAGACCCTTTCGCTGCAAGATGAAGTGATCAAGACGCGTTCTGAGTTAAGCTCTAAACAGGCCGAAATCGAGAAACTCCATCGTTCTGTTAATGCTTCGAATTAATAACAAGGCCCCTTATGGAACAAAATGACAAGCCTTTAGCCTTAACGCGCGCGAGTTTAAACGTTGAGAAAATGCCCATTGTTTTCCTGGGAACCCCGGAAGAACGTAAGCGGATCCAGATGGAAGTGGCTAAAACAGGCAAGCCCATCCTCATTTACCATGTGATCGAAGATGGGGTGGAGAAGAAGCTTTCGCTTTCGCCTTCATCAGTCCTGGGGCTTCTGACTGCCTTTGACATGGATGTTCTGACCGTTATTCACCATAAACTTTTTGAGGCCAAAAAGACCGTTGGATACTGCCCAACACAGATGCGCCTTTGGATATCAGAATTCCCCAAGATCATGAAACTGACCACCAACGGCGGGCTTTATGACAGGATCATTGAATCCATCAAGCGCCTATCAACAACAGATATCTACCATGAAAACTTCGTTAAGATCAGCGAAACTGACACGAAAACCATGGGTTCGTACCGCGAAAAAGCCCTGAAGATCGTTATCTTCAAAGGATCCGGTAAGGAAATCACCAAGAGCAATGGCACTGAACGTATGTCAAAAGTCTTTGTTGATATCGAAATCCCGGAATGGCACAGCAATAATATCAACAGCGGGTACACCACAGAATTTGATACGAACATCTATTTTAAAATAACCAACGATC
>JAZDPD010000212.1:0-11868 GCA_043798045.1 Candidatus Omnitrophota bacterium
TGCGCTTGATGTTACAATTTCTCTGCTCCATAGATCTCCTGTTCTTTGTTTTGTCGACTAACTTACAAAGTAACAGTTTTTGCTGATCTATGGAGCTCTTTTAAATTTTTCCTGTCGCACTTGTGATTACAATTTTCCAAACATAAAAGCCTCCCGGCTTTTCAACCGGGAGGCTTTTGATGCAGAAGTTAAAGCTATTACAGCTTCACGACGTTCTTGGCCTGCTCGCCCTTAGGACCTTGAGCAATTTCAAACTCAACAGCCTGACCGTCGGTCAGCGTTCTGTGGCCTTGACCCTGGATCTCGCTGTGATGTACGAATACATCCTTGCCAGACTCCGGTGTAATAAAGCCAAACCCTTTTTTGTCATCGAACCACTTTACTTTGCCCTTAACCATGAAACTTTCTCCTTGTTATTGAATTTGAACAGATTCCGGTGGACCCAACAAAAAAACCGCGAGGTATGAAGCTCCTACCCTACGGTCTAAGATCACTTCACCAATCTGCTCACTGCGAAAGTATGCACTATGTTTCCTGTTTTGTCAACAAATTCTTGGCAAGAGCTGTCCAGGCAGCATTTCAACAACACGGGATGTCCCCAGCACATTCTCCATCACGACACAAGCGTTGCGTTCTTCCCGCACGCGGCCGATCACAGCAGCCGATTCCCCGCCGGGGCCATTTCTTAAAACAGCCAGTGCGGCACCTTCATCGACGGAAGGAACAAAACAAACAAAGCGTCCTTCATTGGCCACATACCACGGATCAAGCCCGAGGATCTCGCAAAGCCCTCGAACCGCCGGAGCAACTAACGCACTCTGTTCACGGACATGCATATCAAAACCCGATGACCTGGACAACTCAACCAAGGCCGTCGCCAGACCGCCACGCGTCAAATCCCTTAAACAATGCACCAATAAGCCGCGCTTAAAAAGCTCTCCTACCGTATCGGCCAGCGCGGCCGCATCGCTTTCAATGGAACTTTCCAACAGCAATCCTTCACGCGCTGCCATGACCGCCATGCCATGACGTCCGATATCCCCACTCAGAATAATGCTGTCGCCCGCCTTAATGGACGAGGGGGCTACAACACTCTCATGCCCCAACACGCCAATACCTGTGGTATTGATAAAAATGCCGTCAGCCTTTCCCTTCTCCACAACCTTGGTATCCCCGGCAATAATGCTCACCCCGCTATGCCTGGCCGCTTCCTGCATCGATGTCACAATGCGCGTCAGAAGCGCAATCTCAAAACCTTCTTCTATAATAAAGGCTGCTGTCAAATAAAGCGGCTTGGCCCCGCACATGGCCAAATCATTCACGCTGCCAAATACCGCCAGCTTCCCAATATCACCCCCTGGGAAAAATAATGGCTGGACGACATAAGAATCTGTCGTTACGGCCAGTCGCTTGCCGGTTAACGTCATCACAGCCCCATCATGTGACTGACGCAAAAGATCATTATCAAATGCAGGTTTGAAAACATTCTCCATTAACTCATGCGAAAGAGCTCCGCCGCTGCCGTGCCCCAGGAGAATGCGATCATGACGCTTAACAGGTAAAGGGCAATTCAGCGCAAAATCAGTCATCGATGCACCCCCTTGCGGTACTGGTAATAGGCGGCACATGCCCCCTCGGAAGAGACCATTGGCGCACCCAAGGGATGCTGGGGATTACATGCCAAGCCGAATGCCGGACATTCATGCGGACGTTTTAACCCCTGCAAAACCTGCCCGCTTAAACATTCAGAAGATTCTTCGGCTGTGATCCCGGCCACATCAAAAACGCGCAAAGCATCAAAATCCTGATACGCCTTTGCCAACCCAAGGCCGCTTTGGGCAATAACACCAATCCCGCGCCAAGGACGATCGATCACCGTGAACACACGCGAAAGCATCTGTTGGGCCAACAGGTTACCTTCATCACGCACAGCCCGTGCATACTCATTGATAACTTCATAACGCCCGGCCTCCAGCTGGGTCACACAAGAATAAATACCGCGTAAAATATCCATAGGCTCAAAACCTGTGACCACAATGGACACTTTAAATTCACAAGCAATACCGGCGTATGGAGTACAGCCCATAACCGCGCACACATGCCCGGCCGCCAGAAACCCCTGAATCGCATTTTCCGGTGAACCCAGAATAAGACGCATGGCCGGGGGCACCAGTACATGTGCGGTTAGCAAAAAGAAATTCCTGATCCCCGCTTCTTTGGCCTGATACACCGCCATGGCAGTTGCGGGTGCTGTTGTTTCAAACCCGACAGAAAAGAAAACAACCTGCCGGGCAGGATTCTCAACGGCAATCTTTAAGGCATCCAATGGCGCATAAACAATCCGCACATCCGCGCCTTTTGCCTTGGCTGTCAAAAGGTCTTGAGATGATCCCGGCACGCGCACCATATCCCCGAAAGAACACAAAATAACATCTTTCATATGCGCAATAGCCACCGCGCGGTCAATGGCCTCCAGTGGTGTTACACACACTGGACATCCCGGCCCGTGCACCAGCGTTACCTGTGGCGGCAAAAGCGTATCCAGTCCATACCTGACAATAGCATGCGTCTGTCCGCCGCAGATCTCCATGATCTTCCATGGGCGTGTCACGCGTGCCTTGATCGCATCGCAAAGCACCCGCACCGACTTGGCGTCTCTGAACTCATCTACAAATTTCATTCATCTTCCTTCATGGCCGCCTCAATCGAACGAATGTCCTCAATTGTTTTCCGGGCTTCCTCAGCATTGATCTTGCTGAGAGCAACACCCACGTGCACCACCACATAATCACCCGGCTTGACATCCGGCAAGAACCCAAGGCTCACCTCACGCACCACGCCGTCAAAACTCACACGGGCCGTACGCCTCAACCCCTCCTCGCCCTGAATGCTTTTGACCAATCCCGGAACAGCTAGACACATACATTTCTCCAATCCTAACACAACTCGTTCACCAAGGAATTATCATATCACTTCAAGTTGCTTGGGCTAAACGTTATCAACGGGTCCTGCCGCCTGCGTGATCCGTTGAAACGTTCAGACAAAGCCTGACAACATCATTATAACCCAAGTCTGAAGGCATATCGCGGCTGCGAGTTCAGAAACCAAGCGTTCCATCATTCTTTTCAGAAAAAGCTGTTTCTGCTGTTTGAGCAGCCAGGTATGCCGAAAGACTGTCGTTTCATCAACACTGCTATCAGCGCATCCTAACTTGCACACTCAGTATCGTGTTGAAATACCATCGCCGCCATTTGCCCGAGCACAAACCCATGACACTTTCATTATATCTCAAGTCTGCAGGCATATCGCAGCTGCGAGTTCAGAAACCAAGCGTTCCATCATTCTTTTCAGAAAAAGCTGTTTCTGCTGTTTGAGCAGCCAGGTATGCCGAAAGACTGTTGTTTCACCAACCTTGCTATCAGCGCATCCTAACTTGCACACTCAGTATCGTGTTGAAATACCATCGCCGCTATTTGCCCAAGCGCAAGACCCCCGTCATTGGGCGGCACGCGCTGATGCCAATATGGCTTAAACCCTTCTTCCCGCAAACGCTTCACCGCGCATTCCGTCAGGTAACGATTCTGAAAACACCCGCCGGATAAAACCACACGCTCCATCCCGCTCGTCTTGGCGGCCCAGACCATAACCTCCACCAGCATATGATGAAACCTGGCGCTGATCAAAGCCACAGAAACATGCCGATTCACATCCTCCATGATTTCATCCCAAACAGGCGCCTGAATAACATACGCCCCGTCCTTCTTGACGTCAAGGATACGAAACCCATACGCACCGGTATCCGTAGCATCTGGCAAAGCAAATTCCAATGCCATGGCCGCTTGCCCTTCAAATTGATTCACAGCCCCAAGCCTCAAAAGCGCAGCCAATGCGTCAAAGCGCCGCCCCACACTTGATGTTAAGGGCACATTCACTTTTTTAACCAGCATCTGCTTTAACACGTTCAATTCATTATCACTGAATCCATCCAACAACGAACGATGTTCCTGATCAAACAACCTCTCCCCCCATGCACTGAAAAGAGCCCCCAATAATGCCCGCCGCGGCTCACGCACAGCTGCCTCACTGCCCGGCAAATAAAACGGCTCAAAACAAGCCCAACGTGTTACGGATTCTTTCTGCACGGTGAAAAACTCACCGCCCCAAACTGTCCCGTCTACCCCAAAACCCGCTCCATCCCATGCCACACCCAATACCGGCGGCACCAGCCCATTATCCGCCATGCCGGCAAAAACATGTGCATGATGATGCTGCACCTCAATGACAGGTACCCCCATCGACCGTGCCAAATGCGTGGAATAATAATCAGGATGCGCATCACAAACAACCTGCAGCGGTGTGACATCCAGCAAAGCCTTCAAATCCCCGACACCCTGCCGAAAAGCCTCATACGACGGCAAAGTTTCAAGATCCCCCATATGCTGACTGATAAAAACATCTTTCCCTTTAACCAGGGCGACCGCATTCTTTAAATGCCCGCCTACGGATAACATCGGCAGCAAATCCTTCTCAATGGTTATCGGCAATGGAGCATACCCCCGGGCCCGGCGCAAAACCTGCTCCTTGTCACAGATCACACGCGTCAGGGAATCATCCACAGGGCGAATGATCGGACGGTCATGGATCAGAAAAAAGTCCGCGATACCCCCCAGGCGCTTTAACGCTTCATCTTCATCAATGCAAATGGTCTCATCCGAGAGATTGCCGCTTGTGGCCACCACCGCACGCCCGACACCTTCAAGCAAAAGATGGTGCAACGGTGTATACGGCAACATCACACCCAGATATGGATTATCGGATGACACCGCAGGGACGGCAACATCTTTTCCCTTGCGGCGCACAAGAACGATCGGCGCCTGGGGTGATAACAAAAGGCGTTCCTCCAACGGCGTTACAACACATGCGTGTCTTACTGCCTCAAGATCCGGGAACATGAGCGCCAGTGGTTTGGCATGCCGGTGTTTTCTCTCACGCAAGCGCGCCACTGCCATGGACGATGAAGCATCCACCAGCAAATGAAAACCCCCAACACCCTTGACCGCCACAATCTTGCCATCCAAAATCGCGGCATAAGCCTGTGTCAGGGCGCCATCAGCCTGTGATAAAACTTCCCCCTGAGCATTCCAAAACACAAGCCTGGGGCCGCAAACCGGACAGGCATTAGGCTGGGCATGAAAACGCCGCGCACCAGGGTCATCGTATTCCGCCTGGCACATCGCGCACATGACAAATTTCTTCATGCTGGTATGCGCACGATCATAGGGCATACGCTCGATCATGGAATACCGCGGACCGCAATGCATGCAATTGGTAAACGGATAACGATAACGACGGTTGGATGGATCGGCAATTTCCTGACGGCAATCGGTGCACATGGCAATGTCCGGGGAAACCCATGTGTCCGTTAAGTCCTGCTGACTTTCGCGAATCTCAAAACCATGATAACCAATCGCATCCAGGAAAACCGGCTCCAGTGACGCAATGGCTGCACGCCCAGGACACTCGACGCTGAATCTTAACAGGAACTCTCTGAGAATATCTGCCGGACCTTCAACTTCCACACAAACACCGCCGCCGGTATTACACACCCATCCGGTCAGATTCATTTGCATAGCCAAACGGAAAATAAATGGACGGAAACCAACGCCCTGAACCACGCCACGGACAGTCAATTTTAAACGCTGAAGAGAAGTTTCAGTGCCCATTCTTCATGGTGGACAAAAATGCCACCCAGGGTTCAAGGCCATCATCTTTAAGGCTATCGACCTTAAAGATCGGCGCCGTTGGATTCAGCTTGCGGAAAGCCTTTTGGGCTTCCATCATATTAAAATTCGTCAAATGATGCATGCTCATCTTGGTGATCACCAGCGCCTTGGCTTCGGAAAACAAAAGCGGATACTTTTCGATCTTGTCATCCCCTTCCGTAACACTCAAGACAGCGATCTTCGCCTGCTCACCAATATCAAACTCCGCCGGGCAGACAAGATTGCCAATATTCTCGACAAAAAGAATGTCAAATGTCGTATTAACACTCAAATCCTTAATGGCCGTATTCACAAGATTCGCATCCAGATGGCAGGCTGTCCCTGTATTGATCTGGCAAACCGGCACACCTTTTTTCTGAATACGTTCGGCATCCCTGGTTGTGGCAATATCGCCTTCAATCACACCTGTCTTGAATTTTGCCTTCAACAGATCAAGCGTGGCTTCCAAAAGTGCTGTTTTACCGGCTCCGGGTGAACCAATCAGATTGACCATGAGCACATTTCCGGCCTTCAAAAACGCACGGTTTTCCTGAGCCCAGGCATCATTGGCCGCAAGGACCTTATTCATCACCTTGATTTCCATCAATCAACCTCCAGTTTATCGAGAAAGATCTCATTATTCGGACGGGGAACAACCTCTTTAGACCCACAATGCGGACAAACCGTATCCAAAAGAGGTTTTTTCTCCTCCTGAAAGAATTCCTTGCGGCAGCCGTGGCACTGCCAGCGTTCCGGGAGCCGCCTGACCTTAATCATCGCTTTTTCAAGGCAAGTACCCTCGCCAGCCGATTGCAGGCAAAAATTCAATGTTTCCTCGGAAAGGCAATTATACATGCCACAGGCAATATGAACTTCATGCACCCGCGTAAACTGGCGCTCTTTTTGCTGGGTGCTGACAAGCGAAATCAAGCCTTCAACAATCGATACTTCATGCATCCGCAATCTTCTTTCTCAATTCCTTGATCCTCTCATCAGACAGATAATCATCAAAATTCATGCCCACACGGTCAATAACCCCCTTGGGTGTAACCTCAATGATGCGATTAGCCACTGTCTGCACCAGCTGATGGTCGTGCGAAGAAAAAAGGACTGTGCCTTTAAAGCGCTGCAACCCCTCATTGAGTGCCGTGATCGATTCCAGATCAAGGTGATTGGTCGGCTCATCCATAATCACCACATTGGGTTTGGAAAGCATCATCCGGGACAACATGCAACGCACCCTTTCACCACCCGAAAGGACATTAACGGCCTTCATTGATTCTTCACCGGTAAAAAGCATCTTGCCTAAAAATCCACGGATAAAACTTTCTGCTTTTTCATCCGAAAACTGACGTAACCAGTCAACGATGCTCAGTGTTGAGTTAAAATACTTGCTGTTATCCTTGGGTAAATACGCACGACGCGTTGAAACACCCCATTTGAAACTGCCCGTATCAGCCGCAACTTCCCCTGAAAGCACCTGGAACAACATTGTTTTAACCAGATCATTGGGCCCCACAAACGCCACCTTATCACCCTTATGGATAGCCAACGACAATTGACGGATCACAGGCACACCATCAACGGCAACCGAAAGGTCAGCAATATCCAAAAGATCATTGCCCGCTTCACGCTCCTGGTCAAAATTGACAAACGGGTACTTCCTCGATGACGGTTCAATGTCATCAATAACCAGCTTTTCAAGGATCTTCTTGCGGCTGGTGGCCTGCCGCGATTTGGAAAGATTGGAACTGAAACGCGCAATGAATTCCTGAAGCTCCTTACGCCTGTCCTCAACCTTTTTGTTCTGCTCGCTGCGCTGACGTGCGGCTAACTGGCTTGACTCGGACCAAAAGGAATAATTGCCTGAATAAATCTTGATCTTTCCGAAATCGATATCCGCAATATGCGTACAAACATTATCCAGAAAATGCCGGTCATGAGATACCACAATCGCCGTGTTCTCAAAACGCGACAGAAAATCCTCAAGCCACATACATGTTTCAACATCCAGGTGATTGGTCGGCTCATCCAAAAGAAGGATGTCCGGATTACCAAAAAGCGCCTGCGCCAAAAGGACACGCACTTTTTGTGAACCCTCCATCTGTTTCATGAGCATCCCGTGCATTTCTGTCGAAATACCCACATCAGTCAGCAATTTAGCCGCATCAGATTCCGAATTCCACCCGTCCATCTCGGCGAATTCACCCTCAAGTTCTGACACGCGCATACCATCAGCGTCAGAGAAATCTGTTTTGGCATAAATGGTATCTTTTTCCATCATCACATCATACAAACGCTTATGCCCCATAATGACTGTTGTCAGAACGGTGTTCTCGTCATACTCAAACTGATTCTGTTTAAGGACCGAAAGACGCTTGCCTGATGGGATTGAAATCTCACCAGCTGTTGAATCAATCTCACCCGAGAGGATCTTCAGGAAAGTGGACTTCCCCGAACCATTAGCCCCGATAAGCCCGTAACAATTGCCTGGAGAGAAGGTAATGTTGACTTCCGAAAAAAGCTTGCGCTGACCAAATTGCAATGTGACATTATTAACCGTAATCATTATTTTCCTTTTTTTCCTATAAATAAATGAGACGCCCTATCGCACCTCACCTCAATCTTTGATCATTCACTTGTACGGGCGGCTCCCTGTGTCCGCCCTTTACCTATACCATGACGCGCACAAGGACCCATTAGATGGCCGGCACGGGGACCGGCCACTACGCCAAACTGTCCGGCCTGATTTTCTTTGCCTAACAAATGCAATGCCTTGTGAATCAATGGCGCGCTTTTGGGATTCTGCGATTGCACCAGCGCCCGCTGCATGGCCCTCTCATTATCCGCCTTTGGCACATGCACCGGTTTCCCGGTTAAGGGATGCTTACCCGTGTAATACATGGCCGCAGATACTGTCATGGGCAACGGCAGAAAATCCTGCACCTGCTCCGGATGCATGCCGCAGGACAAAAGCGTCATGGCACTATCAAACGCTTCCTTTAAACCAGCGCCAGGATGCGCACTCACAAAATAGTTAACCAAATATACACGTTTTTGCAAACAAGCGTTAATCTTTTCAAATTCATCCACAAAATCAACATACTTTTGATGCGATGGTTTATTCATCAGTTTCAACACATCATCAGATGTATGCTCTGGCGCCACCTTCATTTGCCCGCTAATATGTCTTTCACAAAGACGCTTAAAGTATTCCCGAGCTTCAGGTTCCATCAAGAGATCATAGCGCAACCCACTTTGGATAAACATGTGCTTGACGCCTGGCTGAGAACAAATCATCTCATAAAGCTTAAGCGCCTGGGCACTTCCTATTTTAAGTGACGGGCATTTTTCCGGCATCAGGCATTGCTTGTCCTGACACGCCTTGCCCCTTCCCCAATTAACACATTGAGCGCCGTAAAGATTAGCCGTTGGCCCGCCAACATCATTGATGGTGCCATGAAAATCTTTTGATTTGGTAAACTTAATCACCTCACGCTTGATCGATTCCGGCGAACGGCTCTGGACAATACGCCCCTGGTGCATGGCTATCCCGCAGAAACTGCATTCACCCGGACAACCGCGCAAGGCTGTCATGGACCATCGCACCGTCTCAAGCCCTTTGACACCGCCATGTTTAAGATATACCGGATGTGCCTGACGCGTATACGGCAAATCATAACTGGCATCCAGCTCTTGTGATGTCATAGGGAGCGCCGGTGGCAATTGAAGCACGATTTGATCCGCATGCGCCTGCGCTAACGTTTTGGCATCGGCGGGCGAGGTCTCATGATACGCCATACGAAACGCCAGATTGAAAGCATCCTTATCCGCGCTTACTTTCTCAAATGACGGCAACACAAGTGCCTCGGCAGGAACATCCACCTGTTTCACCCGCACCACACTGCCGCGCACATTACGGATAGAAGAAATGGCCTCACCTTTTCTCAAACGGGTGAGCACTTCCAATAAAGGCCGTTCACCCATACCATAAATGAGCAAATCTGCCTTGGTATCCATGAGAACCGACCGGCGCAGGGCATCATCCCAATAATCATAATGTGCTAACCGCCGCATGCTGGCCTCAACACCACCAAGGATAACCGGAACACCTTTAAATGCCTGCCGCACGCGTGTGGCATAAACAATGGATGCCCGATCAGGCCGCTCCCCCAGAACATCATCATCGCCATGACGCCTGCGTTTATTGGCCGTATAATTCGCGACCATGGAATCCACGTTTCCGGCTGTGATGCACACCGCCAGTTCAGGTTTACCTAAACGAACAAAATCATTCAAAGAACGCCAATCCGGCTGGGCAATGATCCCCACCCGATAGCCTTCACGCTCCAGGACGCGCCCGATGAGTGCTGTACCATAAGCCGGATGATCCACATAAGGATCTCCGGTAATAAGAAGCACATCAAGTGCGTCCCATCCTTTGGCTTTTAGCTCTTCTGAGAACATGGGAAGAAACGGAAAGTCCTTCATAGAAACCCAAGTATGCCCTATCAGGCCATGAACGTCAAATAGAAAAAAGGGGCAGGTTTTTAAACCCGCCCCTTTTTTCTATTTCACAATAATTCTTAGAACTTATAAATTACTGATGTTTGAACACGATTATCACTACCTTTGGTATTATCGGCAAAATTAGCCTTAAAACGCTGATATTCAATACCAACCAGAAGATCTTTAGAAATACTATACTTCAAATTGGTGTAATACATATTGTTTCTTTTCCACGTCGTGGCTGCAGATGTCAACGGCGATGTGACAACATCCACTCCCAGGCCGGTATTGCTTTCGAGTTTCTTGATGGGCTTAAGCGTCAACTCCGCAAAACCTCCGCGTGAATCGATCCCCTGATTGCCATTATCGATGGCCGTGGTGCTAAACCCGGCGCTACGGAAAGTTGACAATCCGGAACCAATATACCCTTCACCCTTGAGTGAAAGCCAATCGGTCAACTTAATCGTCATGCCCGATGTCCCCGCATAAAGAGCATCCCGATATTTTGTTCCAGTTTGACTCTCCAAACGACCATATATCCCGGCAACATAAACTGTTGTCGGAACGCTTAAAACTTTACCATCATACTGGGCCAAAGCGCCGCTGACCGGGAACCCGCTCGTACTCTGAGTAGAAAGATTGGGATCCACAACACCAACCTTGGTCGACAACTTGCCACCTAAAAAGTCATCCGCTATCTTGTTGGACAGGATCACCTGAGGATGACGATCTCCAATGTTGCCCGCATTCCACCCATAACCGAAGTCAAGCGTGGACGGACCCAGCGGAGAAAAGAAATCCCATGTCTGACCAGCTAACACATCCCAGCTGGAATACGCCAACTTGGCATAGGCTTGGCGTAAACGAAATACCGACCCTGTATTTGTAGATGACCAGAAATCCCCTTCGATCTTACCGGAAACCACACCACCATCATCCATGGCGGGAGCTTCAATATCAAAACCCAAACGGGTTTCATTGGCAGCCATGGCAAAATTGTCATTATGTTTTGTCGTTGTTTCGGAAGTCGGATACATACTTAAAGTACCACCAGTTGTGGTAAGCGCACTGTCATTAAATACAGCATCCGCCTTGATATACCCGTACATTTTCGTCTTAAACTTTGTCTCCAGGAAATTGCCTGCCGGAGCCGCGGCGTAAGAAGCCACGGGTGCCGGCGCATTCTTGAGCGCCATGACCTGATCCTTTAACATCGAATTCTCTCTTTCCAACGCCTCGACGCGCTTTAACACATCATCGAGTGTGACCTGCGCTGATGCTGGCAGCGCAAAACTGACCGAGAAAAGCGCGGCCATAATGCCCATCAATAGCTTCTTCCCCATTTAATCCTCCTGTTTTGTTTTTTTCTTTTCAAATACCCATGATTCACACACCTGAAAACATATCAAATATACTTAATTGATATTATGGATTCAGTATCAACATTAATTATTATAACTTCTATTTATGAAACATCTACCAGAATCTCCAATTTCTCACACGGCCGCGAATTGTAACTCATAGTGCGACAAAAATAAGCTTTAAGATCAATTGTTACCCTGCAAGCATTCCTTTGCCATTTCATTCGCCGTCTTGT